>NZ_JBGTCA010000473.1:0-3689 GCF_041749095.1 Aquiflexum sp.
AGATGTCAAAGATTTCTTGGAATTGAAGAGAAACCATGGTAAGGAAGAGATGCGGGCAAGAGACTTATTTTACGCCATGTGGATTCCGGATTTGTTCATGAAGCGTGTAGAGCAAAATGACCAATGGTCACTTTTTTGTCCTAATGAAGCACCTGGATTGTCTGACTGTCATGGTGAGGAATTTGAGAGATTGTATGAAAAATACGAGAGAGAAGGAAAAGCCAGGGAAACCATCAAAGCCCAGGACCTTTGGTTTGAGATCCTTGAATCCCAAATCGAGACAGGTACTCCTTACATGTTGTACAAGGATTCTGCAAACAAGAAATCCAACCAACAAAACCTTGGGACCATCAAATCTTCGAATCTCTGCACCGAGATCATAGAATATACCGCTCCTGATGAAGTGGCTGTATGTAACCTGGCCTCTATTGCACTTCCTAAGTTTGTAATGACAGGATCAGATGGGAAAAAATATTTTGACCATCAGAAACTATACGAAATCACCAAAGTGGCTACCCGCAACTTGAACAAGGTAATTGATGTTAATTATTATCCTGTTGAGGAAGCAAGGAAATCCAACTTCCGTCATAGGCCAATCGGCTTGGGGGTACAGGGTTTAGCAGATGCTTTTATTATGCTCAGAATGCCCTTTGACTCAGATGAAGCCAAAGGACTTAATGAGGATATCTTCGAAACCATCTACTACGCTGCCATGGAAACTTCAATGGAATTGGCCAAGGTAGAGGGGACTTATGAAACTTATGAGGGTTCGCCTGCATCCAAAGGAATATTCCAATTTGACATGTGGGGTGTTACACCAAAATCCGGAAGATGGGCATGGGATGAGTTGAAAGAAAAAGTAAAGAAATTTGGAGTCAGAAACTCTCTCTTGGTAGCTCCAATGCCGACTGCCTCTACTTCCCAAATATTGGGTAATAATGAATGTTTTGAACCATATACTTCTAACATCTATACCAGAAGAACTTTATCCGGTGAATTTATCGTGGTCAACAAACACCTGATGAAAGATTTGATTCATTTGGGATTGTGGAATGATGCCATGAAAAACAGATTGATCGCAGCCAATGGTTCTGTGAAAAACATCCCCGGAATTCCTCAAAACATCAAAGACATTTATAAAACAGTTTGGGAAATCTCTCAAAAAATTGTCATCGATATGTCTGCTGATAGGGGTGCCTATATCTGTCAATCACAGAGCATGAACGTATTTATGCAGGATCCCAATTTTGGAAAACTTACATCTATGCATTTCTATGCTTGGAAAAAAGGACTCAAAACAGGGATGTACTACCTCAGGTCACAGGCCGCTACTTCGGCAATTCAGTTTACGGTTGATAAATCTGCTTTGGAAGCAGAAAAAGCAGTTAAAGCAGCCCCTGTTTTGGACATGACCAAATCCAAAAACCAAGACGCCATTGCCTGTTCATTGGATAATCCAGATGATTGCGAAATGTGCGGAAGTTAATAAAACTTTATTTTAGAGTTCGTTTGATGGAAAAAAGCGCTTGGCAATGTCAGGCGCTTTTTTGTTATATTTCATTCAAATAAATGACCGTTGACTTTATGGTGCTTACACAATCTCAAATCCTGGATTCTTTGAAATTGCTCAAAGATGATACAAAAGCTATTTTTGGTAAAATGACAGCACAACATATGGTGGAGCATTTGACCATTACGATGAAGCTGTCCATAGGTAAAATCAAATATCCGCCCTTTACGCCAAGTGAAAGGGCCCTCAATGCCAAGTATAACCTGTTGTTCACAGAACTTGAAATGGGAATGGGTATGACACCGCCCAATGATACAGGGGAGCTTTATCCTTTAAAATATCCTGATTTGGAAAAAGCCAAAGAAGCTTTACTAAAGGCTTGGGACGAATATATTGCCTATTATGCAAAAAATGATGGTGCCTCCGAAGTCCATCCTAGATTCGGCTACCTCAATAAGGATGAATGGAATAGATTTCATTACAAACACTTTATGCACCATTTCAAACAATTCGGAATTTGGGTGAGTGATGCCAAAAGTTGAAATAGTCAGCTAAATCAAATAGTGTAGGGTAATCTATCTTGTGTCTTGTGTCTTGTGTCTTGCGTCTTATGTCTTCAATAATAACCACACTACCAAACGTTCCTTCTTTCTGAATTCTCCAAGAAATTTTCAAACTTCTCTTTGAACTCTTCGTGTTTGTATTTTCCATCTACAGACTCATCCTGTCCCATCTCTGCCTTGTTGACCAATTCAAAATAAGCCTGGGGAAATTCGTCTGAATACATTTTCGGAAGGACTTCAATTTTAGAAAGGCCCAAGTACAATGTAAATAATAGAAAGAGTGACATCAAAACGATGGACCTGTCTTTATTCTGAGCAATAACCGTAATTGAGGTTTCCTTTTCAGATCCATAATTCATTTCTTTTTTCCTAAAGGAAATGACTGCGAAAATTATCAAAAATATAAAGGCAAGTATCCCAAATACCTCGGAAAATACAGGTAAAAATGGAATAACAGTCATGGATAAAATATACAATATCAAACTTGTATAAAAACATAAAACCAACAAGGCCAAGGCCCTGTTTTTTGAAGTGATTTCATTAAATGACCTGATTGCCTTAATTCCGTAAACAGCGATTAATAAGCCACCCGCTAATCCGAATAATAATTCGACCAATTCAAAATGGATATAATACACCCTTAAGCCCATAATAAGTGAAATAGTTAACAAACCTAAAAGTTCGAAAACAACCAGGTAATCAATTTTCGATTTATTCTTTAATACATAAACCAATTGGGTCACAAATAAGAATCCAAATATAAAAGCTACCATTCCCATAATCTTGAAACCATAGCTGTTCTGTGCCATAGAAGCAAAAGCACCCATCACCAATAGGACAAATAGCAGGTAATAATATGTATTGTATTTCTTCATCAGTTTATCAAGAAATTAAAATAGGTTTCCGTCCATTCCAGAAAATTATCCAATTCTTTCCAGCGTCCATCACCGGTTTCCAGTTCCCTTCTTTTGGATGCCTCCAGCAAAATTAAACCTCTGCACTGCAAATCCTGTGACTCCGTCAGGTTATTAGGTATTGCCATCAAAGCCCTGTAATAATTCCCTTCCCTTGCCAGTCCTGATATCAATTGGTAAACAGCATCGAATTTACGTTGCTCTGGAATATCTCTCAAAATCTCGCGGGCCAGGCTATTGATTCTTTGACTGCCAATGGTGGATAGGACATTGATAAAATAGGGTCTGCTATCCAATGGTGGAAACAGACTATTAAAATCCAAGTTTGCTGTTTTAGACGAAACAGAATCCAAAAAAACAAAAGCCTGGGGATCGGAATTGCTCTTATAAGCTCTTTTGGACATCGCTATATAAGGGAAGGCTTTTTCAGCTTCACCTGGAAATCTTTCCACCAATTCAACGGATTCCTTCACTTTCCCATACTGCACCAAATTGGCCGCAAGCTGGGTCATCATGTTGAGGAAGAAGTTTTTTTCCACATACTCATGTTTATTCAAGGATCTGGAAATGGCCTGTTGATCGAATTTTCGGTAAAATTCCATTCCTTTTACCGTATCCGCACGATCAAATGACCGATTGGCCAATACCAGATAAAACAGGTTTTTATCAACCTCATCACCACTGGGGTGGCTTTCCAAAAAA
>NZ_JBGTCA010000474.1:0-2190 GCF_041749095.1 Aquiflexum sp.
GTGGTGAATGATTGAATCTCCCAATACCAAAAAGTCAGCCACCACCCATTGTTCTCCATGATAGGTTTTGGAGTTGGAATTCATGCAATGTGGAGTAAACAGCTCCCCATCGATCACCACATTAGTTCCAGGAGTGCAGAGGTTGCTTGTGGGTCTTTCGTTTTGTCCATCACCGCCAAGAAGCTGCCCCTCTATGGAAATTGGGAAATCCTGGTCTTTGGTCATGGTTTCCGGAGCTTGCCCATGGAGCATCACGCCTGAGTTTCTCAAAGCCCAACCTTCCCCACCGGGTGGCTGCTCTCCCACAAACCGATATTCTACCCTTAATAGATAATAAGAAAAAGGATCTTTATAAAAAATATGTCCGTATTGTCGGTCAAAATCTTCATACTCATCATACCTTACTTTCATCAACCCATCTTCCACCCTGAAGGTATTGTTGTAATTTTCTTGATATTCGTGCTTGGAGATTTTGATTCGCCAATCCTCAATATCCTCCCCATTGAACAGGGATTGCCAGCCATCTTCAATATTCTTTTCTTTCGAAGTATTATGTGGAAGCTGGGAACAGGAAAAGATCAAAAAAAGAAGGCTGGTAGTAAGCAGGTTTTTCATTGCTGAAATTTTTGGATTGGAGATAGATACCTCTCCAAAGTGTTACCGGATTAAAAGTATACAATGCCTTTCTCTTTCTTATAATCCAGAAAATCGCTTCTGTTAAAAAAGAAAAAACCATAAGGTACTTTTTCCTTTGTATCACTTCTGAGAGGGAGATTTAGTGCAAGAATTTACGGCAATGGCTTAACCATAATATCTTTATAGTAAATCACGCTTTTGGGATCATGGGCCTGAAGGGCAAAAGTTCCGCGGTCTATCTTTTTTTCCCCTGCGTTATCCGGTCTGTTTTTATCTTCAGACTCAACATATTCCACAACCGTTTTGCCATTGATCTTGACAGTTACTTTATCTCCCTGCACAATGATGTGCTCCGTATACCATTCGTTGTCTTTTACATGGACTTCCTTCACATCATCAAAGGAATACAAGCTCCCTGTTTTCCTCCAGTCACTGTGGGATTGGTTTACCTGGACTTCATAACCTTTATCCGGCCAGCCATCTTCCTGATATTTTGTGTGAAAAAAGATTCCGGAATTGGCACCTGGTTCTGTCATCACTTGGGCTTTGAATTCAAAATTTTTGAAATCATGATTCATCACCTCGCCGACATAGAAAAGGTGAGCTCTTGGGCCATCTATTTTAATCACACCATCTTTAATGGTAAAGGAATTGGAGTTTTCATTGACTTTCCATCCATCAAAAGTTTTTCCATCCCAAAGGGGTATCCAACCGTCTTTATCTGCTTTTTGAGCGAATGCGGCAAGTGAAATGAGACCTAAGACACAAACAAGTAATATTTTTTTCATCATGGTTCTGTGTTTTTATTTGATATTTCTCCCAAATTACCATTTATAAAGATAAAGTGTCATAGAAAATGGATAAATGGTTTCAGAATAATTTGAGCCCATTCAATAATCATTTTTCATCCGAGATAAAAAAAAATCAAAAACAACATTTTAAAAAGCTTGTTGTATCTTCACCAATTAATTATCTGATAATATACCTAAAACCAATTTCATGAGAAGCGTTAAACTTTATTTTATTGCCCTTACCCTTATAATGTTTTTTGCCGCCACTGTCCAAACCCAGGCACAGCTTCAGGCTCCCGCTGCCAGCCCTGCGGCCCAAGTTTCCCAAAATGTTGGTTTTACCAAAATCAGTATTGACTATTCTTCACCCGGGGTGAAAGGAAGAACAATTTTCGGTGAGCTTTTGAAGTATGGGGTAACTTGGAGAGCCGGGGCAAATGCTCCCACTACAATAACATTCAGCACTGGCGTAACTATCGGTGGGGAAAACCTCAGTGCCGGAAAATACACCCTTTTCATTACGCCACAAGCTTCCGGTGACTGGACTATTCACCTCAACAGCAAAGGTAATGCAATTAACGCCTACACAACCGATGGGAAAGTGGATGAAGCTGCCCTTGCCAAGGATGATGCCGTTGCTATCAAAATAACACCTACAATGGCTTCCGACAACCAGGAAAGGCTTTCTTATACCCTCTCAGCGGAAAACAACAAAGTTGCAAAAGTGACGATGGCTTGGGAAAAAGTAAAATTATCCTTTTTG
>NZ_JBGTCA010000475.1:0-30058 GCF_041749095.1 Aquiflexum sp.
CAGGGCAAAATTACCTTCCCGGAAAACTGCCCCTTTTATCTGTACGCGATTTGAATACCTGTTCAATACCCTGCCTACAGTATATTGGTCACCGCCTTTGACCATAAAAATTGAGAATTGGTTATCGAAAATATCGGAGACAGCCTTTTCTTTTCCGGTAATTCTTGTTACTGAAATCCGGTCTTTGAATGCCTCATCGGTAAATCCCCCGGCATATTCCAAAAGGTCACTGAAATTTTCCCCTTCTTTGACTTCAAATATTTTTGGCCTTTTTACTTCCCCGACCACGGATACCCTGGCCAAAAAGGGATCAACCATGATCACATCCTGATCCTGAAGCCTGAAATTAAGATTGGCATTGCCATGGACCAAAAAATCATAAATATCAAGCGTGCTGACAGTTTTCCCGTTTCGGACGACTTTAATGCTTCGCATGCTGCCATTATCATTGGGGCCTCCGGCTGCATACAGTGCATTGAAAACTGTACTGAAAGCACTGAGTGTAAAAGTACCGGGAAGTCTTAGTTCACCCACCAAGTGAACCTTAATAGTTCTGACATTTCCCAAGGTCAATTGCATGAAAGTTCGGGGATTGGTACCTCTAAGTTCGGTAAAGAACGAAGAAAGACGGCTCCTGATGATACCTTCAGCTTCTTCGATGGTTTTTCCGGAGATATTGATCGGACCTACATTGTCAAGAAGGATAAAACCATCTGCTGTGACGATGGATTCATAGTACTTTTCGGATTGGCCATACACATCTACATAGACCAAATCACCTGGTCCAAGCACATAATTTTTTGGTGTGGCTATATTCAGGTTCGGCTCAAAAGTCAACCTTCTTTTCTTGTTGTAAAATATATCTCCTCCAAAATAAGGCGAAGGCTCTTCTTCCAATCCTATAAACTCGCTTTGCTCCTGAAATAAGCCCTGCGTGATCTCGTTGAGGTCTGCTTGTTTTCTGGGCTCTCTTTTAGAAGCTGTAGCCCCTAGTCTGCCGCCTACCGCAGAGATATCCATTTTTTCCACCCGTTCCTTCAATTTCTCAAGTTCAACCTCAGAGACTCCCCTCAACCTTGCCATCTGAATAAGTTCAAACTCCGACAGCCCGGCTTCATTGGCCCTACGGATCAATTCCCTGATTTGGGCATCTGAAAGGTCATCTACTTTGATATTACTGATATCTGAAATTGATTGTGCCTGTATGGTCTGCGGGTAAATCCAACATAGGGATAAGGCTAAAACCAAAATTCCTGTAATTTTTTTCAGGTATTGGACAGATGGGATATACTTGGAGAAATATGGTGTCATTATATTTATTTCCTGCTTATACTTTTAATTTATCTGTATAAACCTAGGGTGTCTGCTAACTAAAATATGAGAAAATCTGCGTAAAGATAATTATTCCATGCTGTAAAGAAATATTAGCAGAATTAAATTCAAAATAGCATGACATTACGCTGTGCAGTTTTTGCAGATTTCTATTTGGGTACGGTCATTCAATAACTGTTTGCGGAAGGAATTATAAGAAGCATTGTTCCAAATATCTTTTAATGGATTTTTCTGGATTTTGCCCATAATATGTTGCCCATCTTTGTCAAAACAGCAGGGCAACATTCTGCCGTCCCAGGTCATAACTGCACCCTGCCACATCCTCCAACATTTGTTTCTGATTTCCTTTTTGAGTTTCCAGGTGCCGTTTTTGGTTGGGAGATACCTGGAATATTCGAGATTTTTAGGGATCAGGTCCGAGCCGTTTTCAAAATCATAAATCTGGGCAGTTTTTAATTGTAACTCATCTACCCCTATATCTTTGGCCCAAAACTTTAAATCCGGGATTTGATGTTCATTTTTGCCGGTTACCAAAAACTGAAGGATGATTCTGGGAAATTGCGTATTCTTTTCCCTTTTTCTTTTCAATATCAAGGTCAGACCTTTTTGAACTTTTTCAAGGTTTCCGCCAATCCTGTATTCTTCATAGACGTCTTGGCTGAGTCCATCCATCGAAACGATCAATTGTTTCAATCCCGAATCAATGGTCTGATCTACGTTTTTGTCGCTGATGTAATGTGCGTTGGTAGAAGTTGAGGTAAATACCCCTGAATCATCTGCATACCTGATCATGTTAAGAAATGCAGGATTCAAAAAGGGTTCACCCTGAAAATATAGGTGAATGTAGGTGAGCGAGTCTTTTGATTGGTCGATTATTTTTTGAAAAAGTGCGTATTCCAACATCCCCGTTGGTCTTGTAAAATTCCTCAGTCCACTGGGACATTCCGGGCAGCGGAGATTGCAACTGGTGGTCGGTTCTATGGATAAAGTGGTCGGATAACCCCAAATAGTTGGATTCTTGGTAAAACGGCTCAAGTGAAAAGAAATGAACAATAGAAAATAATTATTGAGTTTGTGGAAACTCATATATTTCAAATATTCTCTAAAAGTGATCCACTGGTTTTTCACAGTTTGAAGTAATCAAAAAATCAGGGAATAAAAAAAAAAATAGAACGCTGATGACGCTGATTTTGCAGATAAACACAGATAAAAAAAATCAGTGAAAATCAGCTCTATCAGCGTTATCAGCGTTCCCTTATATGAGATTGCCTAAAAAATTCAAAACCATCTGTTAGTTTATTGTAGATTTGGGAGCGGTCCCAATCAGAAATCTCCCTTATGAACCAATTAAAACTGATTTATTGCTGTTTGTTGCTCTTGTTTTATTTCTCCTCTTGCAAGCAAAAAGAGCAGGACTGTAAACTTGATGCTGAAATTCTGAAAACCAATCTGAATGTCGAAATCATCAGGCTGGAAAATGATTTTTTTGGGGCTAAATCAGAAGAAGACTTTTTGTTTTTGCTTGAAAAGTATCCTGAATTCACTGAGAGGTATCTTTGGTCAAATCAATATAATTCAAAAAGTGAAATGGCAAATGAACTTCTTGCCCTACATCGAGATACCACACTTGTGGAGTTATATGAAGAGGTGATGGTTCATTATCCTGATATTGAATTTCTTGAAATTGAGCTTACCAATGCCTTTAAGTATATTAAATATCATTTTCCTGAATTCAAGGTTCCAAAGGTCTATACTTTTGTCAGTGGATTTGCCTCGGATTTGTATTTGGATGAAGATATGATTGTCATTGGTTTGGATTATTACCTGCCTTTTGAACATAGATTTCAACCTCCCGATCTTCCCCAATATATATCAAATAGATATCAGAGACCATATATCGTTCCCATGATTGTCATGGCCATTTCATCTACGTTCAATAAGACCACCGTAGCCCAAAGTACACTTTTGGCTGAAATGATTTATTATGGCAAGGCTTATCATTTTACCAAAAGCATTCTTCCCTGTACCTCCGATGAATATATTATTGGTTATACTCCGGAAGAGATAGCGGCAAGTTTTGATAATGAAGAATTTATTTGGTCCTACTTTGTGGAAAATGATCTTTTTTTTGAAACCAATCCATTTATCATCAGGAAGTACACCGGAGAGGCACCAGCCACTGATGAAATCAGCCTCGATGCTCCCGGAAGAATTGGGAGATGGCTAGGCTGGAACATTGTAGATGATTTCAGAAGCAACAATAATCTTGATTTACGAGGATTAATGGATAATTGGGATTCAGATATGATTTTCAGGCAGTCAGGATATAAACCTCGTCCTTAAACTCCCTGTTGTGTTTTTCAGGATCTATCACTGCCAAAAGCCGCATGATGGCAATTTCCTTTGAAAAGTAAATCTCTGCCAATTCTCTTGAATTAGCTTGGTATTTTTTGAGCAAATTTGGGTTAGCTGCCAGCTTTTGGATCTTTTCCATAACCTCTGTTGGTTTTTCAGGATTGAAGTAAAATCCTAAATCATATTGTCGCACCAAGTCATGAACCCAACCTTTGTGGTTGACCAAAATGGCCTTGCCGGCGGCCAAAGCATCAAAAAATTTGTTGGGACTGTTGGTCTTTAATACCGGTAAATGGGCAAAAGAAACAAAGGCCATATCAGAAACCGACAACAAGTCCTTTACTTTTTCCTTGTTGCCAAATGGGATAAAGGTGAAATTGGTTAATCGTAGCTTTTTGGATTCATTGAACAATTTATTCACATGGGTACCTCTGCCCATGACTACAAATTGAAGGTCCAGTTTTCTTTTCTCTGCCATTTCTGCCAAAACCAAGATTTCATTGACCGCATTGACTTTACCGATGGCACCCGCATAGGCAATGGTGAATTTGTTGGATAAACCGAATTTTTTCAGGACTTGCTCACTTTTTTCAGAAGGGGTAAAAAACTCAGTGTCTGCAAAATTCGGTACCAAGTGGATTTTGCAGTCAGGGCATCGTTGTCTGATGGCATTTGCAATTCCGGGAGAAAGGGCCACAATTTTGAGAGCATTTCTGTAAACTTTCTTTTCAAAGTGGAACAGAAACCTTTTCAGTAGCGGATTATTGATGGCACCAACCTGAATCGGTGCATCTGGCCAAAGATCCCTTACCTCAAAGATATAGGGCACGGCAAACTTCTTTTTTGCCCAAAGTCCTATCCTGCCCGTGGTCAGTGGGGTGGAGGTAATGTAAAAGTAATCTGGCCGTGGAAGTTTGGCAATATGTTTTTTTGCCAATCTGACAAAAGTCAGAAATGCCCAAATCCTCCTTATAAATCCAAATTGCTGCTGATAGCCCACAGGAAGATAATGGACCTTAATGCCATCAATCAATTTAAAATCATATTCATCCTTCTCATGCGAAGTAATCATCTCCACTTCAATCCCGGCATTCACCAAACCCTTGGATAAATGGTAGGAACGTGTTCCACCACCTTCCTCAGGAGTTTTGAAGTATTGGTGGATGTAGATGAGTTTCATTGGTGGAGGTTTTTATCCTAAATGATGCCAGTTACCTTATTTCCTTTGCTTATCGTGATTTAAGTCGGAAGACCGATGACCGAAGATAGGTACTTCTAAATATTTAACCCTGATAAAACCAATTAAAAGCTAGTGTAATGTTAACTCTAATATTTAAAGGTTATAGCGAAAAGATTCAATTTATCATTCTTTGCGTCTTTGCGTCTCCCGAATGAATCGGGACAAGTTCCGCGGGAAAGATTGTCAATTTATCCTTAACATAGCACTTGATTTCTATTCATTGTTTTTTAGCCAACTGGCGAGAATGAAGAGGTTCCATAATTGGAGGAATTGTTTTTTTTCTGATCTTTCAGGATCGGCAGCTAATTTACGCATTTCAGGAGGAAAATCCGGACCCCAGGTTTTTTCCATTTCCCGGATAGGATCAAAAACCCATTTTCTGAATTCTTTTTCTTCAAACCACTCCAACAAGGGTAATCCAAAACCAAGTTTTTTCCTATGGGCGATTTTTCCCAAACCCCGATTTTGAAGAGCTGTTTTTATAAATTTCTTTCCAATCAAGTTATCATTGTCAGACTGAGCTTGTACCATTGACAATAAGTCCATATCCAAATAAGGGGACCGGCCTTCAATGCCATGCGCCATACATGCATTGTCATGGATTTTCAGAATATCATTGACCAGGTAAAAAGTCCGGTCCCATTCCAGTGCATTTTTTATGGGACTTTCATCTTGGGGGTACCATCTTTGGAATTCTGCGAGAAACTGATCTGGGATGGGCTGTAATGCAGCCATTTGAATAAATGTGAGATCGGGATTTTGATGAATGCTTTGTAGAACTTTTTTCCATGACGCAGGAAATAGAAAAGTGGGACCGAAAGCCTTCAAAAAATTGAATATCTTGGGATGCTTCAGGTATTGGTTAAAAGCCCGATGCCTGTTGTATCCTCCAAAAAGTTCATCTGCCCCGGCACCAGAGATCAGCACTTTCACTTTTTCTTTAGCAGTTTTAGCTACCATCCATGTGAGAAAGCCTGCACTGTCACCAATGGGTTGATCCAGGGATTTGATATATTCCGGCCAATTGTCCTGAAGGTCAGACTGGCTGACAAGGATTTCATGATGGAAACTAGGGTATTTTTTGCCCAAGTATTTGGCAAAATAGGGATCGTTATATTTTGACTGGTATTTTTTTTCCAGGGCAACATTAAAAGTATTCAGTGGCTGCCCCGTTTCCTCGTACCATAGTGAATAAAGCAGGCTACTATCTGCCCCGCCGCTCAGCACCATTCCCACAGGTCTTTCTGCATTGAAGTTTTTGAGAACCGCATCTTTCAATGTCTCCTCAAAAACATTTTGATCCAAGTGATTACTTTTAAAATGGGGGATACCCATTCTAAGTTTACTCAGCAGTTTTCCGGAAAAATCCAAAACCATAATCTCTCCCGGTAGGACTTGAGAGATTTGCTGATAAAACGAGCTGTCAGGGAAGCTGTGTCTGTAATAATAATATGGCAAGAATTGAGTAGTGTTGATGGAAAGTTGCCCATCATTTCCTGCGAGGATTCCTTTGGTTTCTGAGGAGAAAAACCAGTTTTTATCATTTTGAAAAAAGTACAATGGCTTCTCTCCCGAAATGTCTCTTGCAATAAATATTTGCTTTTTTTTAAGATCAGCAAAGGCAAAGGCAAACATCCCTTTCAGGGCGCTTATTTTTTCTGTTCCAAAATAATTGAGCCAATTCAACAATACCTCCGAATCACAGCTTCCTGTGAATTCACAACCTAAATTCAGCAGTTCATTTCTTAAATCCTGATAATTGTACAGCGCACCGTTCCAGATCAAAACGGCATCTTTTTCTTTATTCCAAATGGGCTGATTGGAGGCATCGCTGAGGTCCAATATCTTTAGCCGGTTCCCTGCAAAAAATATATTGTCGCTGACCCTTGAAAACCCCGAGTGGTCAGGCCCCCGGTGAACTGTGGCATTCATCATCATTTCGATGGATTTCTCTGAATCCGCATTGATCATGACATTTATTCCGCACATATTACTTTGTCTTCTTGGGTGGAAGCGTCCCTTCGTTGAAAATGGCCTCCCTGTTTTTCTCAAAGTACCGACAAAAATGGGTTAAGGTACATTCACCGCATTTGGGTTTCCTTGCGATGCAAACATATCTCCCATGCAATATCAGCCAATGATGTGCAATATGGATATGTTGTCTTGGGATGTGTTTCACCAATTGTTTCTCAACTTCCAATGGGGTCTTGGCATTTTGATTGACCAAACCCAATCTCTTGGAAACCCTAAATACATGCGTGTCAACAGCCATATTCGGTTGGTTCCAGACGACGGAGGTTATCACATTAGCTGTTTTTCGCCCTACTCCGGGAAGTTTCACCAATTCATCCACTGTGGAGGGAACTTCGCTATTGAACTGTTCGACCAACATTTTTCCCAAACCGATCAGATGTTTGGTTTTATTGTTGGGGTAGGAGATGCTTTTGATAAAAGGAAAAAGTTCATCAAAATCCGTTGCAGCCAGATGGGCGGGTGTGGGGAAGTTTTCAAAAATCGCAGGCGTAGTCATATTGACCCTTTTGTCAGTACATTGGGCGCTCAAAACCACGGCCACCAACAACTGAAAAGGAGACTCGTATTGGAGCTCGGTTTCAGCGATGGGCATATTGTTGGAAAAGTGATTGATAAAGGCGGTATATCTTTCTTTTTTGAGCATTGTTTTTTGGTTTGGAAATGACAGATGACCGATGTCGGATGACCGATGCTTCGTGCTTTTAAATTATTATCCTTGGATTTGATTAGATATAAACCCCTGATAAGCTTTTTAAATTGTAAACCGAATCCTCATTTCCTTTTGGTAATCACTTTTAACAAATCCTATTGATGGTTAAATTTCGAGTCATATCAACATCGGTCATCGGTCATCCGACATCAAACAAAAGGAAATCAAGCGACTTCCCTCAATTCCGACAATTATACAACTATAACAAGTAACCCTTACATTCGTTGTCATACAAAAGAAATAAATTTTAAAATGGGAAAAGCATTTATGCGATCAATAACGGGAAGTCTTTTTTTGGTTTTGTTGCTTTTTTCTTGTCAGGAAAATGAAGAACCGGGGTTGGATGCCAGGTTGGCCATTGACTTATTGGATGTCAAATATAGTGAGGACCGTCCAAACCAATTGTTGGATATATATCTTCCGGCCAATAGGAACAGCAATACCACAAAGGTTTTTGTTTGGATACATGGGGGCGGTTGGATTGATGGCAATAAGTCAGAATTTAAGGGTTTCAAGCCGTGGTTGGAAGAGGTACAGGATGACTACGCGTATATTGCCATCAATTACAGTTTGTACAATATTTCCAGCGGTTCAAACAGATTCCCGACTCAGGAGGAAGATATCAAAAAAGCCTTGGCCTACATCAAGTCTCAACTATCCACTTGGAATGTTTCTGATCAGGTGGTTTTGGCAGGAGGAAGTGCAGGGGGACATTTGGCTTTGTTGCACAGTTATAGAAACAATGAGGACAAATTGGTAAAAGCAACTGTTGCTTTTTTTCCGCCCACAGACTTGACAGCATTTTACGGTTTTAGTCTATTTACCAATTTATTGCTTGAAAATATAATGGGAGGTAATCCCACAAACCGAAAGGAAGTTTATTTCAACGGAAGTCCGCTTAATTTTGTCGATTCGCAGAGTGTTCCTACTGTACTTTTTCATGGCGACACGGACACTGTAGTGCCCATCTCCCAAAGCAAAATCCTGGAGGAAGCGCTAATTGCCAAAAATGTCCTTCACATGGCGGAATACGTCATCGGGCAGGGTCATGGCTTTAGCGCTCAGACCAATAAAGAGTTAATTGGTAAGATGCAGGGGTTTTTGGAGGGGGTTTTGGATTGAGGGGGATCAATAAGCAGGGTTTTCAGACTATATTTTTAAAATATGCAGTTCTCTTTCCGTTATTTTGATTCAATTCCTATGATAAGATTGCGATACAATTAGGACCTTGGCTTGATATGTTCCTGTTAAGGAAAATGATCTATGCTAAATGAAAATATTGACAAAATATTGAAAGAATCCTCTTTTTAAAATATCAAAAGAATTAACACATATTTTAACTCCTATTTCGGTTCATAATAATTGAAATCTTTTATAATTTTCTTAGATTAATGAATCGATTCATTAAGTTCTAAAATTGAACCAGATGGTCGAAGGAAGAGATGAATTTAAAAGATCACAACCAAATCGAAAAATTCATTATGACAACCAAATTAAAATCTAACAAAATATTATTTTTCTATGTCACTTAAAATAGCACTAAAAAGAATTCAAGACGCTAAAAAAAGTAATGCTGAGGCACTTAATTTATCCAATTTATATTTAATCGAAATTCCTTCAGAAATTTCTAATTTACCTCAATTAACACAGCTTAATCTGGCGAATAACAATCTCACCGAAATAAAAGGTCTAGATGCACTCACTCAATTAACTGCGCTTTCTTTCGAGCATAACCAAATCACCGAAATTAAAGGCCTAGAAGCATTCATTGAATTAACTTGGCTCACATTTGAAAATAACCGAATCACCGAAATAAAAGGCCTGGATGCGCTTTCTCAATTAACACACCTTAATTTGGCGAATAACCGAATAACCGAATTAAAAGGCTTGGATGCGCTATCTCAATTAACTGATCTTTATTTGTGGAATAACCACCTCACCGAAATAAAAGGTTTAGATACACTCACTAAATTAAATCAGCTTTCTTTGGTAGGTAACCAACTCCCCGAAATAAAAGGCTTGGATGCGCTTACTAAATTAAATCGACTTTATTTAGGAAATAATCAACTGACCGAAGTAAAAGGCTTGGATACACTCATCCAATTAACTCAACTTTCTTTGCAAAGTAACCAAATCACCGAAATAAAAGGATTGGATGCGATCACAAAACTAAAATGGCTTGATGTGAGAGATAACCAGCTCACCGAAATACCAGAGTTCCTGTTGGAATTTGGGATACCGATCTTTTTGGAATTCGCTTTATTTGAATCTGGCATTTTCGTTGATGGCAATCCTTTCGAAAATCCTCCAATTGAAGTAATTAAAAATGGAAATGAAGCTATACATGAATATTTTGATCAACTCAAAAAAAGTGGTGAGGAGTATTTAAATGAAGCTAAATTGATCTTGTTAGGCGATGGCCGGTCAGGAAAAACATCTCTTGCCAATCGTCTGCTTGGTAAAGAGTTGCCTAAGGAAGGTGACCGAACGATAGGGGTTGATATAGTAATTGGAGCTTATAGTTTCCAATTGGCAAATGGGCAGGATTTCAAAATAAACATCTGGGATTTTGCAGGACAGGACAAATACAAAACGCTCCATCAGCTATTTTATACCGAAAGCAGTCTGTATGTTTTAGTAGCAGAAAGTGGCAACAACACAATAGATTTTGATGATTGGTTTCAGACTGCCGCACTTTTTGGTGAAGGTAGCCCGTTGTTGGTGATACTAAACGAATTTAAAACAGGAATCGGAATGGGCAGCTTTGATACCAATTATTGGAAGAGGCAATTTCCTGATCTATTAAAAGAAGTCTTTACAGTTAATTTAGGGACGAAACAAAATTTTTCCAATGCTGAAGAATACATTCGATTGCTTGCCCAAACCCTACCTCATACCAAATATGTTTTTCCATCCAACTGGGCAGCTATAAGAAGAGTTTTAAATGAGCGAAGAAATAAGCAATACATCACATTGAAGGAATATTTGGAAATCTGTAAAAATAACAACCTACAAGAAAGAGAGAGTGCCTTAATCCTGAGTTCAGTTCTTCATAAGGTGGGTGATTGCCTGCATTATCAGAAGAATGAGCTTTTGGAACAGTTTATTATCCTAAAGAATGAATGGGCCACTGATGCAGTTTATAAAATCTTAGATGACGAAATTGTCGCAGAACAAAAAAGTGGTTTTTTTGACCGGTCAGATATAAAACGGATATGGAACAGTGCGGAGTATGAAGATATGCGTCCCCAATTATTAGAACTGATGAAGCAGTTTAAGCTGGCTTATCAATTGTTTGGTAAGGAAGAATTCGTAACGCCGCCGCTTTTATCTCCGAGCAGACCGGAAAATTTCGTTTGGCCAGATCTTGATTCATTGGAATTGTATATAGAATATGAATTTTTACCCAAAGCCCTGTTAACCCAATTTATCGTAACCCGTCATGCAGATATTGCAGAAGGAAGAACCCTAGTTTGGAGGCATGGGGTTGTTCTTAAATGGGAGGATGACACGCTTGCTGAAGTAACCAAAACGAAATTGCAGGGTAGAGATGCTTTTTATATCCGAACCCAGGGAAATAACCGCAAGGGAATGATGACAATAATATTGAAAACCTTTCGGGAGTTACATGAAGAATACAAAGGAATCAAGTACAAAGAAAAAGTACCATGTATATGTGAAGGTTGTCGAACCGGAAAAAATCATCAACATTATTTTGATTTTGCTAATCTTCAGTTGCGTTTGGAAAAAGGCCGTCATAAGGTGGATTGTGATAAATCTTTGGATGAGGTGAATGTATTAGCACTACTTGAAAACACTTTTGTATTTGAGCAATTCAAAGAAGGTCATACCCTTCAATTGAAAGCAAATGTCGTAAGAGAAAACGCTTCTGAAATTCGCATACTCAACCTGTTTTTGGCTTCCTCAAATGAACTTTTACCTGAGCGTGAAAAGATTGAGCAGGCTCTATACAGAAAAGTAGAATCTTTTAGAAAACGAGGCTTCCGGATTAAGTTATCAATATGGGAAAACGAAGAATATATCGGTAAATCTTTCCGCTCCCAAGATAATTATAACCTTCAAATTGATGATTGTAATCTATTTGTATTTCTGTTTTATTCTAAAGTAGGTGAGTTTTCTTCAGAAGAATTTGAGAAGGCAAAATGGCTATTTGAAAAGGTAAAAAAACCAATAATACGCATCTTTCAAAAAAATATTGATCTACCTAAAGACCTGAGTAGAGCAGATTCAGAAAGTCGGTTTGACTTTATGGAGATGTTAAGTAAAAATCAACACTTCCCTATACTATTTGAAAATCCAGATATGCTGGTAAACAAATTGGAAGATGCAATTGATAAATTATTACATGACAAGTCATTTGTAGAACAGCTATCTATTGAATGATATCATTTGGAGCTGCACCATAACATAAAACTACTTTCTGATACCTTGAGAGCTGCATCTCAGCATTTGGATATTAAAGGGGAAATATCAAATTGAACTTTCAGCATTTGCATACAGACCAATCCCTCATGAAGAAAATGTCGCAAAATGCTTCAAGGAATTGATCAAAAGAATTGAATGAGATTTTAAGAAGGAGAAGTATTTGAGAGTTGATGAACCCACCAAAGAAAAAATATATCGTTTAATTTCCCACAGTTTTAGACGAAAACCGAAAGCAAAATAAGGTCAAGAACCTCATTTACGCAATGTCAAAACGTGATAAAACAATTGAAAATCAAGGAACTACAAGGTATCCAAAGTGGGTGTTAAGAACAACTAAAGTGAAATAGCTTCAAGTATTTTAGATATACTTTAGACATACTTTAGACATACTTTAGATATACTTTAGATAAATTTTACACCCATTTATCATCTCTTTATTTTCAACTCTACTTATAAAAACCCTGACAATCAAGACAGCTTTACCCAATTCCTGACCTTTATTTTTGAAGCATATTGTTTAGGATTAATCTACCTAATCCACAATCTCTATTTAATGGCCATCATCATAGCTGTAATTTTTTGAATAACGTTAGAGAAATAGAGTGTTACGGATTTTGCACTTGATTGAATTTTAGCTGAAAAAAAATGGGAAAAAGCAGAAAAGCAGAAAAGCCTGAAAAAATTACCCAGGTAGTTGTAATAGGTACATCTGCGGGCGGGCTGGATGCATTAAAAGAACTGATCAGCCAAATCTCAAATGATTTTCCCTTGCCGATATTGGTGGTCCGGCATATTTCTCCTGATGCTACCGGGAATGTAGTCTTGGACCAGCTAAATAAGTTAAATTCTGTAAAATGTCAGCATGCCCAAAGCGGAATCAACCTGAAACCCGGAAATTTATACCTTGCGCCATCAGATCAACACCTTTTGATTGGGGGAGACCGGAAAATGTTGGTGACCAAAGGAGCACACGAAAATAGATCTCGTCCTGCTATTGATCCCTTGTTTCGGTCTGCTGCCGTGGCATTTGGTTCCGGTGTAATCGGTATATTGTTGACAGGATACCTTGATGATGGCACATCAGGAATGAAAGCCATAAAAAAATGCGGAGGAATATGTATAGTACAGGACCCGGATGATGCCGAGTATCCGGATATGCCAAGAAATGCCCTGAATAATATTGAAGTTGATTATTGCTTGCCCATAGCCGATATGGGAGATTTGCTTACCAAACTCATTCAGCGAAAATTACAAAAGAGCAAGCCTGTTCCGGAAAATGTTCTAGTAGAGGCTAAAATTGCCGAACGTGTGCTAAGCGACTTGTCTTCAGTAAATGAACTGGGTGATCAGGTTCCTTTTAATTGCCCGGGTTGTGGAGGTGTTTTATGGAAAGTGGGAAAGGATAGTGACTTACGCTTCCGCTGCCATACCGGACACTCATATACAGCTGCTTACCTTTTAGCCGAACAGACTAACAAGATTGAAGAAACGCTGTGGACTGCACTGCGGATGTTTGAAGAACATAAAAACCTACTGACTGAAATGGCACGAGGGAAAAAAGGTGTCGGTTCCCATACAGCCCTTGAAAGGGCAAAAACGTCCCAGGTTCATATTGATCGGATCAAGGCAATTTTGAAAACAGAAGAGAATGTAAGTGGGGATGATAGGCCTAAATAAGGAAATTTGGACTTTCAAAGTAAAACAGTTATCTCCATTGTTGGATTGCCTCACCCATCAGCCCAAATTTCCCTCTATTATTCAATATAGATGATCTTAATCCGTCAAGATGTAATGAAAAGGCTGGCAATAGCCACTGCTTCATCTCCTGTCAGGATTTCATCATAGGATTGTGAGGAAGCATCCACGCTAAATGGTGTTCCCTCTCCCAAAGACGTTACATTTACTCCGCCCTGGGTTAGATTATCCTCTCCATTATAGACTGCTTGAGTTGCTTCAGGCATTCCTGTTCCGCGTTCATCCCTTGTGATCCAGCCATCCAAACCTCTTAATCTTCTTATCTCAGATGCGTGCCTGGCCTCCACAGAATGTATCTGTAATGCTG
This sequence comes from Aquiflexum sp., assembly GCF_041749095.1. GTDB lineage: Bacteria > Bacteroidota > Bacteroidia > Cytophagales > Cyclobacteriaceae > Aquiflexum. Next base: position 14,179 of record NZ_JBGTCA010000475.1, read on the forward strand.
GTTTCAAAAAATCTGACCCAATCAGGTTACCTGCCTGACCCTTATAAGCCCTGACTCCCGTATCCTCAAAAGCCTGAGCAAGTGCCAGTATCTGCGCATAAGCGGTCTCTGCCCCTATTCCATTTTCGTTGAAAGGGTCGAAAGCACCACCCGCCGTAAAATCAAAGGTAGGTTTTGGTCCCGGGGTAGCCCCAGCTCCTTCAAGTCCTTCCCTAAGAAATAAAACATGGGCCGCCTCGTGTTGAGAAATTTGAGCCATAACTGTCTGGGCTCTACCACTAGGTATCAACCCAGAGTCAAGCGCCATCTTATAAAATTCATCCTCCAGATATTCTAATGTCAATGCCAATTGCAAGGCTCCAACCGGATCATTGGAAGATTGTGCATAGGCTCTTTTCGGTGCCAAATAAAGCCCAAACGGAATGGCTGCTAGTGCAGCTTTAGCCCCATATGAACCAAACATTCCGAGCGCTTTTCTTCTATTTGATTTAGCTGAGATCATATTATCAGAGGTAAACTCTTCTAGAAATTTTATGATTTTCATGATTTCGTATAATTAAAACTAATTGTGAATTTGTTAAATGCTATCCCACTTTCCGGGCAAGCAAAATTGATCTTTCCATCGGTCAAGTGAAACTTAACTCAAAGTGGGATTACGGTAGATTGTTGGCAGTAAAGGGGGTCTTAATGAATCCCAGGGAAGTAACTGCTGCAATGACTTCTGACGGCAACAAAGCAACATCTAACGCATTATCTACTGTTACTACGTCATTTCCCGCAAAATCCGCTGAATTTGGATTTAGTAAAGAACGTATGGCAGAAGCATGCCTTGCTTCCACAGAAACAATCTTTCCTGCGACGAGCAGGTTATTCACGTCTGAAAGCAAACTACCTGCACCATTATAGGCACCTACCCCGGTATCTTCAAGTGTTTTGGCTGTGGCAATGACTTGATCCCTACTGTTAAAGTCCAAATTACCATAGTCAAATTCCAACATCGGAAGTTTTTTACCAGTATCAGAACCCACTGCAGCTGATATCGCGGCACTAAGAAACTCGCGATGATTTACTTCATGGTTGTATAAATCCAGAAATAATTTTTTTTCACTTGCATTGGCCCCGGCATAATAGCTGCCGTCCAACACCCTCGTGTAAAAATCAGCTTCCAACTGCTCCAAAGCATATGCGTAATTCAGTACACCGAGATCTCCTGTTCCAAGATCAAAAACATCATCCGGAAGTCTGATATCATCATCATCCTTGCATGCAAACAGCAGTCCCATACCTGCTAAAGTTGCTCCACTTGTCTTCAGGAACATTCTTCTTTGATTAAGATTTTTTGGCTTAGTTTTCATTTCATGTTTTTCCATAACTCAACTCTATTAAATGGATAAATTGACTAATATATATGTAAATCTAGGCTTGTTGAGGTTAGGATATCTTACAGTAATGATTGTATTATTAATGCATATTACAGGTAAAGCATTTTAAAAAATGAAAACCATAGGATGGCAAATGAAATTTAAGCCTCTGATAGGATTGATTATAGTGGGATAGGCAAAATGTATTTAAAACCCATTATTTTTTACTGATAAAAATCAATGCAGTATCTGTTTTTTCAGCCAGTAAAAGGGCCAGATGTCCGAATGCTTTCTCATGCTCACCGACTTTGCCCAATCCCATGATCACCAGATCATGCTCGGAAGCCTGTTTGATTAGTTCTGAGGCTACGTCATCATTTGGGATGATACGTACTTGAGTCTTTCCGGGAATTATACGATCAGCAAAACGCGAGAGCCTCAAATTATTCTTCTGAAGTGTTTCCAGAGAGGTATTTGTTGGCAGAATTTTTAAAAATGTGATTTCAGGTTGTGAGGAACGCCACAGGCTAGCAGCAACACGTGCCCTAAGCGGATCATGACTTTCAAACCCGGCTACAGGAATCAGTACTTTTCGTGCTTCAGTAATCTTCCATCCACTGTAAGGCTGTCGGAATACGACGACATCCGACCTGATATGTTTTACCAGTTTTTCAAGATTCTGAGTGGTTTGAAAATCGTTTAAACCACTTAATCCCAACAACAGACTACGGCAATTGTGTACTTTGACAACCCGTTCAATCTCTTCCCATGGGTGGTCGGCGATTGTGGTAAGTGTATCAGGACGCAACCCTGCTTCAAATGCGGCTTTGAGCGCGTACTGTGTCACATCCCGGCTAGATGCAAGTCGTTTTTCAATATCATCCTTTTCGGTACTTGGGATTACAATCGATAGCAGCAGGACCCGTCCTACAACCGGGGGTGCCAGTGCATTTGCCACAAAAACCATGGATTCCGCATTTGCAGGATTTGAAATTGGGAGCAAAACGAGTGGGCTTAAGCCCCTTAACCGGTAAAGATCCGGATCCAGGGCCTGATCTGAAGCTTCAATTGCCTGGGCTTTTTTTACAAAAAAGGAAACAAAGAGCACGGAACCGATGAGGAGCCATAGCAGTGAAATAATCCCTGCAGCCGGTACCATAATCGCTTGAAATAGCGCCAGCCCGATACAGGCGATCATTCCCACAATAGGAAGTATAGGGAAAAAGGGAGCCCTGAATGTTTTGCTCGTTGCATAGCCACGATTTCTCATCAGAATCATAATCAGATGCGCCAATGCGAATGTGATCAGAAAAATCAAACTGGAAGCCGCACCGGCAGCGGCTACATCAGGCAGGATCAAAACAAGAAGTGCCACAATTCCACACGTGACCCATATCGATCTTTTTGGCGTTCCGAATCGCTGATCTATAGTTGACAGGTGATGAGTTAAGGTGCGGTCTTTTGCCATTCTCAGTGAGATTCTCGAAGCTGCGAAGAGGTTGGCCTGTAAAGCTGACAGCATCGAAAATATACCTGCTATTAAAACCAACCAGAACCCAAAAGCTCCCAGGTAATTTTGGGCAGCAACAGCCAAAACTGTTTCGGGGTTTTCCCGGCTGAGTTCTGTTATTGATTCCCCGGGCAGCACGCCCACTGTTGACATCACAAAAAGCAAGGGTATGTAAATTGCTAACCCAACTGCAAGTGTTCCCACCATAGCCTTAGGGATTGTCTTTTCGGGGTTTTTAATTTCACCCGCGGCAGAGCCTATTAAATCAAACCCCTGTAGTGCTATAAATGTATATCCCATGGCCGCGATCACTCCGCTAAATCCTCCTGAGAAAAACGGGGTGAGGCTTTGAGTGATATGAGTGAATGGTGTTTGCACAAAAACAGCGAGTCCCCCCGCTATCAATATGGCAAATACGATGAGTTTGCCGATATTGATTACAGCACCGCCTTCTCCGGTGCCTTTTGTAAGGCTGAAAGTATAATAACCTATAGCTGCTATCGCCAGCAAAATCGGTAGCATTCTGAACTCCAGGATTCCGCTCAACCCATCTGCCGGAATTTGCTGAAGAGCAAACAAAGCGAAGGACCCAAAACCAAGTGCGTACAAAACTGCCGCTACCAACGAGGCAAACCAAACAATCCAGCCCACCCCAAACGCCACCTGTAGCGAAAGTGCCTTTTTGGCATAGGTATAGGTACCGCCTGACTGCGGATTTGCCGAAGCCATCTCGGCAAAACTGAGTGCGGTGATAAAAGCAATCAATCCGTTGAGGATAAAGGCCAAGATTGCCGAAGGCCCGCTCACTGCAAAGGCCACCCCGGCCAAGGCCAATATCCCGCCACCTACCATCGCACCCACACCAATGCCTAAGGCTCCGATAAATCCAATTTTGCGTCCTGTTACTAAAGATGTTGGTTCTGAATTCATTATAGATCTTATTTTCGGAAATAACCAGTGAACCTTGGTCTGACAATTTTTAAATTTAATCAAAACCGTCAAGGATTTACAGATTTCTTATATTTTGAAGTAGAATGTTTTGAAAACTGTTTGCAACAGACTTTTGGGATTGATAGTCAGTGTAATTATCACAAAGATGGGCAAGGTTGTCCTTCTTTTAGAGACATGTGGTTGGAAAGAAGTATGCTTCATAATAAGCTCTCAACATCTACTTTGCCGGATATCAACTTGTCTAATTACGTTCTCCCTTTTTACTGTATTCGGTCACCTGGAGAAAAAAAATTCATTTTGTTGTGTTCACAGAACCTTTTAATTTAAGAGCTGCATTCCCAGCCATTTATAAAGTTGGAGTTATTTAAAATAAGTAACCATGAAATATTCACCTGATGTATTATCCGTCCTATTTTTTTTATTTAGTCAATCAATTAAAAAACTATAAGACAATCTTTTAAATTAATGTTCACATGAAAAATTCTTTAATTAGGATTGGAAAATCCCTGTACATGGATGATTTATATGTGAAAACAAAATTCCGTGTGCTAGGTATAGAGACAGAATTGATAAACCAAATTATCGATTTAGCGAAGTCTAATAAGTGCCTCATTTCCCTTCATAAAAAAACCCGATTTTCTAGGAGACTATCTCTAGAAAATCGGGTTTTAGTTATTTGCCATCTTGGCACAAACAACAACTATTAGAATCCGAATCCAATATAGATTTGGGCTACCCCATTTCTGGAATTGTTGGTAAGCGTGCCGCCTAATCCTGATGATCCTACTTCACGCAAACCATGATTGTATCTTGCACCAATGGTTACATTACCTACATCGAAACCTAATCCTGCAAATACACCATAATCTATTGTATTGAAATCATCCTTGTTCATTTCAATCGGATCACTCGTGGAAAGATCTGAAGTCTGAAGATTTTTGACATTGGCGGAAATCAGATAAGACACATAAGGTCCTGCATGTAAATTCAGTGGGCCTAGATTTACTGCCAAAGCAATAGGCAATTGAATATAATTCAAATTGAATCTTACTTCTCCTTCCCTTATTCCCAAAAGACTTTCAACATCACTTCCACCGTAGGATACTTTGGAGCCTACATTCGTATAGAGCAATTCAGGTTGGATCGCAAGGAAATTGGTAATGGGTATCTTTGAGAAAATACCAAAATGTACTCCTACCTTCATATTTTCATCATCAACTGTAGGTTGGTCGACGAAGAATTGAGAGAAGTTTGCACCACCTTTTATTCCTATTCGTGGTCCTGGATTATCGCTTTGTGCGTATCCCTGTGGTGCAAAAATCATGAGAAGGGATGCAATTCCTATCCCAGTTAAAATTCGAAATTTTTGAAGCTTTTTCATGGTAATCTTTGTTTTCAAATGTTGGTTTTAAATTTTCACTATTTGACATAAAATAATAATTATCTTATGCCAATTATTAATCAAAAGTAATAATTCTATTTTTATTGAAATTTCACTTAAAAACTTATTATTATTAATTTTTACATGTCTTAAGATATTTCATCTAAAGTTTATCCCAATTAAGTATTACCCTTACCTTAGGAATATGTTAAATTAATTTCTTCCCTTTGACCATGAAAATTAAGATTCCAATTCTGCTAATATGCCTTAGCCCCTTGTTGTTGGCCAGTTCATGCAAATGTTTTTCTACTGAGGAATCTATTTCACCAATATGTTGGATACCTTGAGAGTAAAGTAATTCGTTAATGCAAAACTTTAGAAGATTGATTTTGACACCCCAACCCATTTAGGCATATTCGAATGCACTATTGTCGGTTATGTGATTTTGGTATCGCAAAATCAATTGATCCCATGCCATTTTTCCATGTGTTCGGCATGGGATTGCAGGTACGCCCCTTCTTTATAATACTTATCATAAAAATCAGTGTCGAGGTGATGGGCCTGCACAAAACCGGGCATCATTATGGTGCTGCGCAATCCCGGAAATTTGCCAAATTTTTGGTAGATGTATTGGGCCACTTCAGACATGCAATCGACAAAGTCCTGACTGTATGGCTCCACGGTTTCCTTCACCTTTTGGCTATCGCGCCACGGACCCATTGAATTGGGTTTATATGCCCCGTTTTTACCGAATTTCCTTTCCACAAAAACCTTGACAGCCACATGCATGTCCGGATAAAAGGGCGGGCAAAGCGCCTCATACACCCCTTTGAGTCCCACAGGGTTTGGAGTGACCCAGAGCTCGTCTTCAACAAACTCAAAACCGAGACCCGAAACACCTTCTTTGACCCGAGCACCCATGATGCTCATATCATCCAAACCGCTAAAATACAGTCCGCCCAAACCCATGGCCTGAAGCATCAATACCATGTTATGTCCTTTGAAACCTGTTGCCAGACAGGCACCTTCGCTCACGATAGTCAACAATTCGGATAAAGGAAACCTTTTTTCCGAATCGAGCAGGCCTGAACGGACAAAAGGTTCGAGGAATCCCGCAGGTTTTCCGGTTTCTTCGTCCACTATTATGGCCCCGTGCCTAACCATCAGCGCTATAATGCCGAGGCATTCTTCAGCTGTATCAGCCACTGGAATAAAAAGCGTTGAACCCGGTTTGTTGGCCCACCACAGATTGGGTGGAAGAATATGAGGAGGAGCAGAAGGCAGGTCCAGGCGGCCAGGTTTTATCTGCGTGGTTTGCCCGCGGCACTCGTTTACAATCTGCTGCAAAGCTTCCTCGCCATTTGTTAATGTTTGCATGCCGGAAGGAGTGGTGTCCCGGGTGTTGGTGCAGTAGCAGCCTTTGTCGTCCGTAAAAAACAAAGCAGGCGTTCCGATTCCCGCAGCCGTGGGGGCTGTGCGTCCGGTATAGCGTAGGGTAAACTCCGCATGGGCATTAGGCACAGGCGGAGCAAAGGGCACCCCAAAGTTCCAACCCGAAACCCCGGTGGCCGAGGCCACCAAGAGCATTTGCTCCTCCTCGGAAAGCGGAACAGGTTCCTTATCGGAACGATAAGCAAGGGGCCCGGTGGGAATCTCCATGCCCAGTCCAAACCTACGGGCACGTCTGCCAAACAGGGCGTTTAAAAAGGGGTATTGCAACAATTCAGCGAATGGTTTGGAAGTGTTCATGGCAGTCTGTTTTTTTTGGTTTTCTCCTTTGGTTTTGGTCAGGCCGAAAATGGAACCTATGCCCACAAATGGAAACGCAGTCATCAGGGTTGACAGTTTTAAGAACCGGCTCCTGTCCATCTTGAATTCCTTATTTCCATCTGGCTTTGAATTTTTCATAGGTGTTGGATTTTCGATTACAGCATATTCTCAAAAATATTAAGTTCCGTTTTGCGGAAGGCCAATGGCGTGTTCGGTCAAAACAGAGTAATATTGCTGAGTGCTCGCCTCGTTAAGTTTGTCATCGAGGTATTGACTGAGTCTTTCGATAGAAGGCGCTTCATACAGGCAAACAGCCTTGGTCAGATCCGGAGCGGGCAGGAATTGGTGTACCTGAAGTTCTTCGGGAAGGGGAAACACTGCTTTGGCGCATTCCTGAAACTTTTCCGGATTGTGGATTTGATGTTGGATTACAATAAACATGATTGCTATAATTTAAATGGTTATCAATGTGTTGTACCAGAACCGGATACTGAAAATCCAATCTTGAACAACTTACTGATACAAAATTAGCGAATGTCCAAAGGCCAGGCTTTGCTGTAAAGTCCGGATTCTATTCCCTGCGGACAATCGGCTCATCAGCATTGCTTTTTGTCAATTGTATGGGAGGCATGCCATACTTTTTCCTGAACACTCGGCTGAAGTGCGAGTGATTTACAAACCCTGCATCCAGGGCGGTTTCCGTCACGGATTTATCGGTATTTTCCAGTAGGTACTTGGCGAACTCCAGCCGCTTTTGGATAAGCCACTTTCCCGGAGATGTTCCAAACGCTAATTGGAATTCCCGCTTAAAGACAGAAAGGCTGCGGTGGCAGAGGCGGGCATATTCTTCCAGATTCATGGGATAATTGAAGTTGTCTTCCATCAATTCCCGTAGTGACGCAGAGTTGGAGCGGCAAAGCGAAGCATAATAATTGTTGAGTTTTTTGCAGTCTCCCCTCACAGCTGAGAGGATAATCAGTTCTTTGAACTTGAGCTCCATCAAAGTTGGTGAAGGATGTTCAGAAGTGGAGAGATAGGTATAAAAGGATCGAAAATAAGCCGCAAGCTCATCTTTGCAACCAAGCGTAAAAAGCGCCCCTCTCTGTGAAGTTGAAGTTTGGTTCCCGATTTCGATCCGGTTATCGAGCAGTACAGATCGGATAAAGGAATCTGGGACAAAAAGAACAATGGCGCAAAATTGGCTGTCAAAAAACTGAAAGACCGTATGAGCCCCTTTACTCACAAACAGGCAATCACCCCCTTTCACCAGTATTTCCTGATTGCGGGTAAGCCATTTTTTCTGCCCACTGATGACATAAATAAAATAGTTGTGATGCGACCAAATATCAAACCGGTGGATATCGAGCGGGCATTGATATTCGGCAAGCAGCAGGTCATTGACCTGAAGTCGCTTCACGGGAGGATGCTCTTTTATGAAATCAAAAAAGCTTTGCATTGTGCTCGGGGTGTTATCGGTTTGCCATAAAGGATGCTCTTATAAAGTTACCAATTATAAAACAAACCTCAAATCAGAGATTTCCCTAAACGCTCTGGATCTTAGGACTAAAAATCAATGGCATGTTTATAGGTGTTTGAAGTATTTTTTATTTTCTTTATTTCAATCGGACCGTAAAGGGCTATTGATCCGTGACAATTTAAATCATATTCCAAATGCAGAACAGAAACGTTAAAAATCTAAAAAAGGAACTCCTTTCCAACAATTGGTATCTATTGGAAAAGGTAAAGTTTGATCTCCTGTTAAATAACGGTCGCTGGGAATCCCAAACCAGAGAAGTCTATGATCGGGGTAATGGCGCTACTATCCTTTTATACAATAAGTCAAAAAGGTCAGTTATCCTGACCAGGCAATTTCGTCTCCCTACCTATCTTAATGGTAATCAAACAGGTCTCTTGATAGAAGCATGTGCCGGTTTGCTGGATGAGGACAATCCGGAAGATTGCATCAGGAAAGAAACGGAGGAAGAAACAGGCTATCAGCTTAAGGATGTACATAAAGTATTTGAATCTTATATGTCACCCGGGGCAGTGACAGAAATCCTGCATTTTTTTATTGCTGAATATTCCGATGAAATGAAGATAAGTTCCGGAGGTGGTCTTCAAGAGGAACAGGAAAATATTGAAGTATTGGAATTGCCATTCCAAACTTCCATGGACATGATCAAAACAGGTGAAATTAAAGATGCAAAAACAATCATGCTGCTACAACATCTTAAGATTCAAAATGTAATTTGAGAGAAATCACAAAATAGGTGGAGGCTAAAGTCTAAAAACCTATTTATTATGATTTTAAAAACAGTTAAATTATGTAAGTCTTTTATTTTTTTATATAACTTTTCGGTTGCGAATGCCATCACCTATATTCCAAATAAACCTGGAAAAAAGTTTATTAGGAAGCTTAAACCCACATTTCCTACCAAATTCAGATTTCATATTACCAATCGCATAATTCGTTATTAAAGCAGTTTAAATCCGTTTTTATTGCTTTCAAACTGGGTTTGTCTTTTTGGCAAAGTGCGATCACCCGGCAGAATCACTTAAAAAAAACCCAAGTTTTATGAAAACAGAATTAACAAAGAAAAGATTATGGCGGACCTTTTTGGTGGCCTTTTCTATTACGGCAATCTTCGGAAGTTGTCACGATGATTTTAATGAAACCCTTGGTATTTGTCCCGAGGTGGAGGCTACAAATCCTATAGATGAAGCTACAGGAGTAGAGATGAATAGGGTCATAGCAGTAACCTTCAACGGTAAGCTAAATCCTGCTACTATCACCGATCAATCCTTTAGTTTAAGGGTAATCAACACATCCGGTGCAATTGAATCCAGTGTTTCAGGCTCTTTGACTTATGATGATACAAACAACACCATGAGTTTTGTCCCGAATGCTCCTCTTGCCCCTAAAACAACCTACACCGGTAAAGTCGAACCGGTGGTGAAGGATTTAATGGGGAATGCTTTGCAATCGCCTTATGTATGGACATTTACTACAGGAGAATCCCCCACAGTGACAGCCACAGACCCTGCGAATCTGTCAACCGGAATCTCACTTGACAAGGCCATTAATGCCAAATTCAGTGCGAAAATGGACCCATTGACAATCAAAGCGTCTTCTTTTACTATAAAAAACGGAACAACCGCAATATCAGGAGAAGTCACCTACGTGGACAGCACAGCAACTTTCACTCCTTCAATCGATCTTTTGCCCGGGACCACTTATACAGGTACTATCAGTGTTGAAGCTGTAAATACAGATGGAATTCCGCTTGCAAACGAATATAGCTGGACCTTCAATACGACTGCAGTACCAACTGTACTCTCTGTAGATCCAGCAGATATGGAAACAGGCGTGATAGGAACTAAAGTTGTACGGGCCGTTTTCAGCGAAGCAATGGATCCTGTTACTGTAACGGGAGCTACATTCACTTTAAAACAAGGAAATACAACAGTTGCGGGAAAGGTAACCTATTCGGGGACCACGGCCTCCTTTACACCGAACAATCCGCTGTTACCTAACCTTGTTTACACCGCTACCATTACTACAGGTGCCAAGAGTACATCAGGAATTTCATTGGCGGCCAATTATGTCTGGTCATTTACTACAGCGCCCAGTGTAGCACCTACAGTGGTCTCAACTGACCCTCATAACAATGAGACAAACGTAGGATTAAACAAAGTGGTCAACGCTACTTTTAGTGAGGCTATGAATCCTGCTACGATTACCGCAATGACCTTTACGCTCAAGCAAGGGGCAAACGCTGTCAATGGAGCGGTAACTTATAACGGAACTACAGCGTCTTTCACTCCAAATAATCCCCTTTCCCCTAACCTTACCTATACCGGTACGATCACCACCGGTGCGCAGAACTTGACCGGAACAGCTTTGGCCAATGATTATATATGGACTTTCCAAACCGCTACTCAGCAATCTGCCTATTTTGTGGATCTTAAAACTGCTGGAAGATTTGGGATTTTCGCTGCTACAGGCATCAGCAATAATGCAGGATTCAGTGAGATCCGTAATCTGGATGTTGGAATTACTCCGGGTGCCCGTTCGTCTGTAACCGGATTCCCTCCGGCCATAATTGTAAACGGTGCCATTTATGCTGCTGATGATATTAATCCTGCAGGTGTAGCGGCCATGTTGATTCAAGCGAAAAGTGATCTGACAGCAGCCTATTTATTTGCTGAAGGAGCAACTTCCCCGGCCCCCGTCTCAGTAGCAGGTGATCAGGGAGGTAAAACACTCGCTCCGGGAATTTATAAAAGCAATTCCACACTATTGATCCAAGGAGGTGATCTGACATTGGATGCCAAGGGTGATCCCAATGCAGTTTGGATCTTTCAGATTGCCTCAGGCTTTACCACTGTAGGTGGAGCAGGTGGGAATGTTATCCTGAGTGGAGGAGCAAAAGCAGAAAACATATTCTGGCAAGTCGGAAGTTCTGCCACCATTGGGGACAATACCGCATTTCACGGGAATGTATTGGCACTGACTTCTATCACTATGAATTCCAATGCCACAGTTGTGGGCAGGATGCTGGTCATCAATGGAGCAGTGGTTATGACTAATACTAACATCATCGAGAAACCTTAATTCAAAAATCATGACTTCAACTACATATATTCAAAAGGGATCACTCACTGCGTGCTCCCCTAATACCCTCCTTCTCAAAGCCCTGATTTTTGGTGTTTTGATATTTGGAGCAGCTACTCAATCCGCGATTCAAGCGCAAGAGGATGAGTACACACGACCCTCTTGGCGGTTTGGAGCCGCAGCCGGAGCAAATTTTAATTTCAATCAAGGGACTACCCAACAGTTAAACTCAAGTTTGACTGTTCCGGCGGGTTTTAATCATGGCAATGGCATTGGCTTATTCCTTGGCCCTGTCATAGAATATCATCGCCCTGATTCAAGGTGGGGAATGATGCTACAGGCAGGATATGATAGTCGGAGAAGTAATTTCGACCAAATCACCACTCCTTGTAATTGCCCTGCTGATCTGTCAACTAACCTAAGTTATCTGACTGTTGAGCCGAGCCTTCGTTTTGCTCCCTTTAAAAACGGCTTTCATATTTATGTGGGCCCACGCATTGCATTCAACAGGAACAATGCTTTTACTTACCAGTTAGGGATCAACCCGGATTTCCCGGATCAGGCACCTACGCCTGAAGTAAACGGTGAATTCAGCAATACACATGCAAGTCTTGTTTCAATGCAGATCGGAGCAGGACATGACATTCAGCTTTCATCCCAAAAGAGAAAAGTACAAACAGTGCTTTCTCCATTTGTAGCACTTCAGCCTTATTTTGGACAAAATCCAAGATCTTCTGAAACATGGACCCTGACCACCGTAAGGGTAGGGGCAGCACTGAAATTCGGAAAAGGGAAGAAAATCCCTGTTGTTATACCTGCACCTGAACCTATTGCGGATCCTGTATTTGGATTTTCTGTCTTTTCTCCGAAAAACAATCCCGGGGCAACAAGTATCATAGAGACTTTTCCAATTCGAAACTATGTTTACTTTGATGCCGGTTCATCTGCCATTCCAAAGAGATATGTTACACTTGAAAAAAACCAGGTGAAAGATTTCAAGGCAGATCAGTTGGAAGTCTTTGCTCCCAAATCGCTTTCCGGCCGGGCCAACAGACAGATGATGGTATATTACAATGTACTGAATATCCTTGGTGACCGTATGGTGAAAAATCCTGGAACAAGTATCAAATTGGTTGGCTCATCAGAAAAGGGATCTCTGGAAGGAAAAGACATGTCTGAATCAGTTAAAAGCTATTTGGTAAACACATGGGGCATAAATGCTTCGAGGATTGCCACAGAAGGGCTTACGCAACCGAAAATCCCATCCAAAAAAGTAGGAGGAACCCGCGAGCTGAATCTTCTTCTGGCAGGTGACCGTCGTGTCTCCATTGAAAGCAGTTCACCGGCTTTGCTGATGGAATTTATAGGTGGTTTGGATGCCCCTTTGAAACCCGTCTCGTTGGTAGCACCGGAGGAAAGTTATGTTACATTCAATGTGGATGGAGCGCATGAAGCCTTCAGCTCTTGGGCATTGGAAGTCAAAGATTCACAAGGAAAAATTCAGCATTTTGGACCTTTTACGGGAAATAAAGTAAGTATGTCCGGGGAAACGATTTTAGGAAATAAACCGGAAGGAGATTATACAGTGACCATTGTAGGTCAGACTAAAACCGGTCAAACGCTCAGAAAAGAGACTCCTGTCAAGATGGTGCTTTGGACTCCTCCGACCAGTGAAGAAGGAAATAGATACAGTATTATCTATGAATTTGATGAAGCCAAAGCCATCGCCTCAACTGAAAAATACCTCACGGATATTGTCGCGCCGAAAATCCCAAAAGGGGGCACTGTTACCATTCAAGGTCATACTGATAACATCGGAGAAGAAGCTCACAATTTGGGTTTATCCTTGGAGCGTGCTAACGATGTCAAAAGTATTCTTGAAAAAAGCTTGATGAAGGCCGGAAGAAATGACGTAAAATTTGTGGTAAATGGATTTGGGGAGGATGAGAAAGTCTCTCCTTTCAGAAACAAGTTTCCTGAAGAGCGTGCTTATAACAGAACAGTGATCATAGATGTCACTCCAAGTAAATAAGGTTTACTGATCCCGGATCTTTAATTTTATTCTTTATATATAAAGACAATCCTGAAAAATCAGGATTGTCTTTTTTTTGGTGTGCCGTACATTGTAATTCAGCTACCCGGAGGAGGCCATTTCGAAGTGCTTCATAGTCGATTTCAGATATATCTGACTTTATTTCTTATGTGATCAAGAATACTTATTAACTTGTACAAAAGTTAAAAAAATTATGAAATTTCAAATAAAAATCAATTCTTTTAAAATTCTGGACGAGGTTTCAGGTTATTGGTCAACAGCGGATTATATTGAACTATTGGATCTTTTCGGTTTTCCTGATGCCGAAAGTGCGAGCGAAGATTCATTGAGAGAATTGTTGATGATGGCCATTACCGATTATGAACCCAATGAAGCTGCTGCCATTGTTTTGGAATATAAACTGAGTGATGATCTGAACAAGGGGCAGATAGAACAGATTTCCAATGACATGTTGCTGGATAAAATAGCCGAGGAATATCCCGAGATCAATCTCCACGGGACACTTTTTCATATCAACCAACTGTTGTTTAAGGCTTTTAATGGCAAATTTCCCAACACCAAAGCCAGTCAATTTGCGTGTACAATTACTCCTCTTGGAAAAGAAGAGAATATTGAGATGACAAAAGAAGTCACGCTCAAATTATTGAATGAAGGACTTTCTGACAGTAATCTGATCAAAAGATTGTTTGGAGATAAAATGACCGGAGATATTCCTTTTCCTGAAGCAGAAGATATACTTTGGGATCTGGCAATAACAGATGGGCATCATTTTAAAATTCTGACTTCAGAATATTGGTTGAGCCAAGATGATTTGATAGCGGAGGAATTTGAGGGGAATTATGAAAAGCCAGAGGAAACCGACGAAGATTAGTCTCTTTTCCCATCATCAAAAGTGTATGATTTATAAATCCCTGAGGCTTATATCATTTTTTCTTAACCAATTAAATAAAATAATATTATCGTCGTCTTCAATAAAAGTTTCAATCTTCTGACCAATCCCTTTTTTTGCATATCTTAAATCTTCAAGAATCAGTTCTTGAAGCTTACTATCTAATAAGTCATAATTATTATTTCTACTATTAATTCGCAAGGTGCAAATCGCCCTATTGAATTCATAAAATGGTTCTGGATCAGAACTGGTTCTGATACGAATTGCATAATTGAAATTTTCTTCTGCCTTTTCCCAGTTCGGCTTTTCCTGATCTTTCAATGCATACGCTAATTGTCCATAATAGTCATGTCTAGCTCTTTCAATGTTGGCTTCAATCAATGTTTCCAATACTGGAATTGATCTTGCCATTAAATTTCTATAAAATTTCCTATTTGACCGTCTGTTTAATTTCGCAAGTTGGAAAATTGCAGATTTACCAAAATCTGAAGCTTTGAAAATTAATTCACGTAGATTTAGATTTTTGATAAAAAGTTCATCTGATTGTGGAGAAAATAGTCTGCAAGTTCTTTCAATTGCTGCAGAATCTATATCAGCTTGATTCGTTAAACTATTAATGTAATTAATCGAATATTTATTACCATATATTTTCTCCAATTGCTTATTGAATTTCCATTTGAGATCTTCAACACTTGTGTAGACGGAGACATAGTGGTTTAGGTCTCTAAGTTTGTTCTTAAAGTCTAACATACTGATTATTTCATTATCAATGCTCCCGGTAGAAATATAAGCTTCTTTAAAATAAGTATAAATGAGAGGTTTCCCATCTTTTTTAAATTGATCAAGAGCAGCCTCAAATTCTTGATTAGTAAATTCTCCTACTTTAGTAAAAAAGAGCATTAAAAATATATCACAGCTTTTTGCTGCTTCATTATATCTTTCCTGTAGTCCTCTGCTAGCTATTGACTCTATAAAATTCTCCCACAATCTCACTTCAAATTGTATACCTCTGTTACCCCAGTCTTCATTAATTTGACTTATAAATATCTGGAAATCATCTCTGTCATCCTTTAATTCAAAAGATGAAGCAAGAAAAATAGTCTTTTTAATATCCATAAATATCCAATATTTAAGAGAATTTTATAAAGTATGTGGAGGTAATTGAATTTTATCAGTCCTACACAACAAAAAAACTCAAATGCAGTAAAGATGTAGTCGGTAATTGAATATGCACCAAAAATGGTAATCAGGAATACACCAAAAATGGCAACAGGAATGCACCACTTTGTAAATATACCCAGGTTAATTATTGTTTTCAAAGAAAGATTTTCTGTTTTCCATTCTATAACT
>NZ_JBGTCA010000476.1:0-9184 GCF_041749095.1 Aquiflexum sp.
TGAGGAGGGTTTTTAACCAATTGGATAAACCCACCAGAAAAGCCCAGAGAAATTTTCAAAAATACTTGGGAGATAAGGCCAGTATATTTATTAAAAAAAGTTTACCGGAATTTCAAAAACCTGAGTTTGTGTCCAGCAACCTATATGTCAGAACAGGGACCACGATTGTTCTTGTCCCTAACGATCAATACCGGGAAAAATATGCTGACAATCCTGAAACTATATTTATGCATCATGTGCACACACCTTACATAGAATTGGCCGAAAGAATGTTTTTGCCTTATTCCCCGAATGAAAAAGAAAAACCTTGAATTGTGAGGTATCAATCAAATGATACCGAATTCAAGGTTTTTAATGGATACGGAGAGCTTATTGCTAATTAATCTTTGATTTAATTCGAATTATCGATCAGTTCTACCGGCACTGATTTGACCTTCCAGATTTCATCACAATATTCACGGATACTTCTATCACTGGAAAATTTCCCCATTCTGGCTGTATTGAGAATTGACATTTTTGCCCAATTGGACTTGTCCCTGAAAGCTTCATCAATTTTATCCTGTGCTTCAACATAAGACTCGTAATCAGCTAATAAAAGAAATTGGTCATCATATATCAAAGATTCCGTCAGTTCTTTGAACATCATCGGATCCAGATGGGAAAAATATCCTGAGTTGATCAGGTCGAGTACTTTTTTGAGGGATTTATTCTTTTGGTAATATTCCCAAGGTTTATATCCTTTTCTCCTTGTTTCTTCTACCTGATCTGCGGTCAGCCCAAAGAGAAAGAAATTTTCTTCTCCCACACATTCCCTGATTTCCACATTAGCTCCATCCAATGTACCGACTGTTAAGGCGCCGTTCATTGAAAGTTTCATGTTTCCGGTTCCGGAGGCTTCTTTGCCTGCTGTGGAAATCTGCTCAGATAGATCTGCTGCAGGATAGATTACCTGGGCATTGGTCACATTGTAGTTTGGATAAAAGACCACTTTGAGTCTGTCTTTCACATCCGGATCATTGTTGACCACATCAGCCACAGCATTGATCAATTTGATGATCAGTTTTGCTCTTCGGTATCCGGGAGCTGCTTTTCCAGCAAAAATAAAGGTCCGGGGAACTATATCTATGTCCGGATTTTGTTTGATCTTATTGTAGAGATGAATAATGTGCAACACGTTCAGATGTTGCCTTTTGTATTCATGAATACGCTTGACCTGTATGTCAAACATTGATTCCGGATTGACTTTGATACCTAGTCGGTTGTAGATTTTTCGGGCCAATATTTTCTTTTGCTCCAGTTTGACTTCCATCCATTCTTTTTGGAATTCGGGATCATCTGCCCATTTCTCCAGACCCCTGAGTTCATCCAGGTGTTTGATCCACGTATTACCTATTTTGCCGCTAATCAACTTAGTAAGAAGAGGATTGCTCAACACCAACCATCTCCTGGGTGTTACCCCGTTAGTTTTGTTGCTGAATTTTTCCGGAGAAAGTTCAAACCAGTCTTTCAAAACTGTTTTTTTCAAAAGCTCGGTATGAAGAGCAGCTACACCATTGATAGCAAAACTACCCACACTGGCAAGATTGGCCATTTTAATGTATTTTCTTGGGCCATCTCCTATCAGAGAAAGGCTATTGATTTTCTGATGATCACCAAAAAATTTCAAGGTTACCTGATCCATAAAACGCCTGTTGATTTCATAAATCAGATCGAGATGCCGAGGCAATACAGAACCGAACAACTCCAAATCCCATGTTTCGAGTGCCTCAGGCAAAAGGGTATGATTTGTGTAAGCAAATGTTAGGGTTGTTAATTTCCAGGCATCATCCCATTCCATTCTGTGCACATCCATAAGCAATCGCATCATTTCTGCTATTCCAATGGACGGATGAGTATCATTCAGCTGCACAGCGAATTTTTCATGGAAATTCTCGATTTTATCACCACTTCTCAAGTGAATACTGATCATATCCTGTAGAGAACAGGATACAAAGAAATATTGCTGTTGTAACCTGAGTTTTTTACCTTCTATCTGATCATCATTTGGGTATAATACCTTACTGATATTTTCACAGATGATTTTTTGATTAACTGCACTGTTATAATTCCCCGAATTGAATGATTGGAAATCAAATGTCTTCGGTGCTTCGGATTTCCAAAGTCTAAGGGTATTGGCAGTATTGACCTGATAACCCAATATTGGTGTATCATAAGCTACTCCTTTGACCACCCAATCCGGTATCCAATTGTTGATAAGCTTACCTTTGACATCAATATAACGCTGAACGTGGCCTCCCAATTTTACATCATAGCTGACTTCTCTCCTTGCAATTTCCCAGGGGTTGCCTCTTCTTAGCCAGTTGTCAGTATCTTCTACCTGCCACCCCTCTCTGATTTCCTGCTCAAATATCCCAAACTGATATCTGATGCCATATCCTATTGCAGGTACTTCTAAGCTTGCCAAAGAATCCATATAGCATGCAGCCAATCTTCCCAAGCCACCATTGCCCAATCCAGGTTCAATTTCTTTCTCTATAAGCCAGTCCAAATTAATCCCCAATTCATTGACAGCTTCTTCCATTTGGGAATAAATATCAAGATTGATTAAATTATTGGCTAAATGTGGGCCCAACAAGTACTCTGCTGATAGATAAGAAACGATTTTGTTTTTTCCCTCTATGTATTGCTTTACAGATGAGGTCCATCTCTGTAGCATTCTGTCCCTTACCGCATAGGAAATTGCCATATAATAGTCATTTCGGGTGGCTATTTCCGGGTATTTCCCCTGTACATAAAAAAGGTTATTTGAAATTGCTTTTTTCAACGCTTCAACACTTAGTCCTGTCCGGGCATCTTCTATCACTGTAGTTTGTTTATTTTCAATATTCTTAGCAGCTATTTCTCTTATAGGTTGAGATTTTTTCATTTTTTCCTGATTTAAATTTTTTGGGAGTGATTAAACATTATTTAATAAATTCTCCAGTCCAAATATCCCGGAAAGTTAATCAAAACATCATTTATAAAAAATCAAGTTTGTTTTTCCTATGTCCAAGCGGGGACTCCCAAACCTTCGCCAGTACTGATATTTCCCTATACATGCCCACGTAGATTATCCCCAATCCTATATATTGTTAAAATAATAATTTGAAAATTTATATTTAATTTTGTTCAGTTATGAATTGATAGTATATTCAAGCAAAAATTAAATATTTATTTTAATATGAAAACCATAAAATATTTCCTCCTATTTATTCTGACCGGATCGCTTGCAATTGCTTCTTGCCAAAAATCAACCAATCAAGATGATCTGATAATTGATGATGAAATGTTTGAGGAATTTATTGACCACCATACTGCCGAGATTTCCTTGGATTACCTGGGGATTTATCATGGGGTACTGCCCTGTGCCGATTGTGAGGGTATTGAAGTGACCTTGGAACTTGGGCCCGGAGATTCATATACCCGCAAAACCACTTATCTTGGAAAAGATGACAACAAGGTTTTCGAAAGTGCGGGGACTTTCTCCTGGAATGGAGCAGGAAACACCATTACCCTCAATGAGGAAGAATTGCCAAACCAATATTTTGTAGGTGAAAACGTGCTTATTCACCTTGATACGGAAGGTAATCGGATTACCGGTGATTTGGCTGACAACTACGAATTGAACAAAAAATAAAGAATGATAGAAGAAGGTGTAGTAAGAAAACAATAATTTAAATCACATCAATAATAATTTAGGATGTCGGGGTAAAATCCGACATCCTTTTCTTATATATGGTCACCTGGGAATTCCTTGAGGTTATGCCGTCTGAAATCTTTGAATTTATAATTGATAGTGATCCACAAGAACAATCCGTGGTTGATTCTAATTGTTTCCGGGTTCGGAGTAGCTAACCTGATGTGATAGCCAGGAGATAAGGTGATCGCCTTTTTCTGAAAACTGAACAAGACAAAAATCCTATGCTCAAAAGGATTGTCCACCGGGGCAGGTCCTACAGTTATCAAAGACTCATTGAACAAAGTGGCAGAGAAATTGAAATGTGGACTAAGAGCATTTCTCCAGTTATACCTTAAACTGGCATTAAAGCGCATCCGGTGATTGAGTGAAAATCCATCTGTTATTTCGGTGGTACTGAAATTACCCCTGTACCTGGCATCATGTCTATACCTCAAACTAACCGAAAAATCAGTTTGGGTTGGTAACCTATACACTACCTGGCCCCATGGCCTATGTTCAGGTCTGATGAGTTTTCCTTCCGAAAAAGGAGCTGTCAAACTCAAATTGGCATATCCGGCGGTGATTGCAATCCTTTGATCCTCGGTATGGAATGTCAATCCTCCGCGTAGTATCAGAAACAACTCCGGAACATGGTGGGTATCAAGCCAAAATGACCAATTAGGTGCTATTTGACCCGATGTCATTAACCCATACCACACTTCTGTATTGACCTGAGTTTGTCGCTGTGCACTCAATGGATGTGTCAGCAACAAAAGCGGGAAAATAAAAAACCACTTCATAAAATGTATAATATTTATTGATCCACATTAATTTAAAATGACATTATAGGGTCAATTCAATTGATTAAAACTATCTCCAAAATTTTTATAAACAAACAACAATTAAGCAATATCTTGTTATATTCAAGTATATCTATATTTCTAGTAAGCTTATGAAAAGTTGCTTTTATCTTATTATATATTTCTTAATTATAGTATTTACCAATGCCTGTGTACCTGATGGACCGGATGCAATCGATGTATTGGATCTTGTATATACCAATTTCGATCCCAGCTATGATTTTGGCACACCAGCTACTTATTCAATGCCGGAAAATGTCATCTTAATTGACAGAGAGACCGTTGAAAACCCGGGGACTACACCTCCTTTTGCGGATTTTATTATCAGTCAAGCCATCTTGGATAGGATTCGCAGCAATATGACCGCGAGGGGATATATCCAAGTGAATGAGTTCAATGATCCTGATTTGATAATTTTACCTTCCATTACTGATGGGAATAGGGTATTCTATGAATATGATTGGTGGTTTTGGGGTTGGTATTACCCCGATTTTTCACCGGTATGGGATTGGGTTTACCCAGGATACTTGCCTGCGGCCATCACTTCTGTGGAAACCGGGACGGTATTGATCCAAATGACCAATCCAAAAGAACTTACTTCAGAAAATCAAATTCCTGTCCATTGGATTTCTGTAATCAATGGAATTGTATCAGGATCCACAGGTGACAATGCCAATAGAATAGTTCGCACCATAGATCAGGCTTTTGTTCAATCCCCTTATTTAACCAGATAATGACTTATAATAAATCAAGGAATTATATTATTCTCTTAACATTCATGCTGTTCAGCATTCAATCTTTCGGACAGATTACTTATCTCAAGTTTAATTTTGCACCAATGATACCTACTGGAAATACCGCAAATTTTATCGGGGTTCCAAGTGCCAGAAGCGGAAATATCGAGTATTATATGATGTTAGATTCCAAGTTTGGGTTTGGTGGTGAAATTGGATTTACTTCATTTTTCGAGAAAAAATCAGGAGAAACACTGACAAGTGGTACCCTATCTGTTACAGGCACACAATTCCGTTTCCATAACCTCGTTCCGGTTATGCCTGCTGTCATCTATTTCTTTAACGAACCAGGTTCTTTTCGTCCTTATGTTTCTTTGGGGGCCGGTATCATGATAAATACCCAAAGAATTGAAATGGGAATATTTCAGGAAAGATTAAACTCCTTTCAGATCGGAATTAAGCCGGAATTAGGTTCCATTTTCCAATTGAGTGAATTTGTGGCTATCAAACTTTCCGGAAAATATTACAACACATTGGGTGGATCGAGACTTCCTGCACAATCTGCACTGGGTATTAACCTGGGCTTTGTCGTAACACAAAGATGATAATAACCTGATTCTTAAATTAACTCAAGTTATTTTGTGCCATTCTTCATATTCAGTATTGTAAAAATAATCAGCTAAAGCTACCTTTAAAATCCAATCTTAAGGAATTTAACCTATGAAATCACCATTACTCTTAATATCATTTCTGTTTATTTCAATTTTGCTTTTGACAAATTGCCAAACCAAAACCGAGTCAAAAAATGAAACAAGTTCCCAAAGAGAAGTCCAGAGTAAAGATGGGATGATATGGATTGAAGGAGGGAGTTTTTATATGGGCACCAATGAAACTGACGCCTATGCAGTGGAAAGACCCGCAGTAAAAAGGGAGGTCCAAGGTTTTTGGATGGATGAAACAGAAGTGACAAACACTCAATTTGCCAAGTTTGTGGAAGAAACAGGATATGTTACCCTCGCAGAACGCCCGGTGGATTGGGAAGAAATGAAACTTCAATTACCGCCCGGAACTCCCAACCCCCCCGAGGAAGATTTGCAGCCCGGTTCATTGGTTTTTACTCCTCCTTCCCACCCTGTATCTACAAGGGAACATGACATCAGCCAGTGGTGGAAATGGGTTACTGGAGCCAATTGGAAACATCCTGAAGGGCCGGAAAGCAACCTGAGGGGGAGGGAAAACCATCCCGTTGTACATATTGCCTTTGAGGATGCAGAAGCTTATGCCAATTGGGCAGGAAAAAGATTGCCTTCGGAAGCAGAATGGGAATATGCCGCAAAATCCGGAAGAGAACATCAGAGATATGCCTGGGGAACTGAATTGAGACCAAATGGCGCATTTATGGCCAATACTTTTCAGGGCACCTTTCCACATGATAACAAAATAGAAGATGGATTTCAGGGAACCTCTCCCATAAAGAGTTTTTCTCCTAATGATTTCGGGCTTTATGACATGATCGGGAATGTTTGGGAAATGACTTCCGATTGGTTTGATGCCATACAATTCAACAGGATAGCCGGAAATGCCCCACCTTTGGACAGTGCCATCAATAAATGTTATAATCCCCAAAATCCATTTGCTCTGGAAAAAGTAATCAAAGGAGGTTCGTTTCTTTGTGCAGATGATTATTGTATCAATTATCGCCCTTCAGCCCGTCAAGGGCATGCCTATGACAGTGGTACATCGAATGTTGGGTTCAGATGTGTGAAGTAAAAAAAAAGACCTGATTATGCTCATTAAAAAAAAAGGTGTATGAGTGGAAAAACTGACTAGATCTGATTTTTCTATTGTATAGGACGGTGATTTTGATACATATTGTGATTTAAATTAAATTAATTTACCCAAGTTGGGGCAGGAATTACCCACTATTACCATCAAAAAAATTGTATTCCTAAAAATATGTGCTAAATTGGATCAGTATTACATCACTCAGATTTAGGCATAAAGTTTGAGTTTTTTAATAAAAAAAATTATTTTGAATTTTAAACATTAAAAAAAAATGGGAAATATTTTGTATTTGATCGCCGTGATTTTGATAATCGGGTGGATATTTGGAGCTTTTGTTTATAGTGTGGGTGGATTGATACACATTTTGCTCGTATTGGCAGTTATAGCCATTATCTATAATGTTATATCAGGACGTCGGGTCTAACCGGAATTTGGATTAAATTAAAGCAACATTAATTGTTGCCACAACTAAAGTACACCAAAGGACAGTTTAAATTACTGTCTTTTTGGTGTATTATTTTTTTGAATTCCTTCATTTAAGTCAAAAAAATACTTTTATAAGTATGCTACATTCCAAAGGTTATTGGTGTAGCATTTCTCAGCAAATCATTTTCATTAGCAGAAATTTATCAAATAGTAGTTTTTTGGTTAACTTTCTTGTTAATCCAAGACTTTGTAACATGAAAACCACATTATACATTACCCTAATCTGCTACCTCTTCACCATAAACTTTACAAATGCCCAGGAGACACCACTTAAAATCATCATGATCGGAGCTCATCCCGATGATTGCGATATCAAAGGAGGTGGCACTGCTGCCCTGTTTGTAGAAATGGGGCATCAGGTCAAATTTATCTCTGTGACCAATGGCGATGCAGGACATATGGAGCAGGGAGGAGGTATGTTGGCCAAAAGAAGGGTGGCAGAAACCCAGGAAGTTGCTAAAAGGTTGGGAATAACTTATGAGGTATTGGACCATCATGACGGGGAATTACTGGCAACATTGCCTATCAGACTTGATATTATCAGAAAAATCCGGGAATGGAATGCCGATGTGGTGATTTCC
Source organism: Aquiflexum sp. (assembly GCF_041749095.1). Classification (GTDB taxonomy): domain Bacteria; phylum Bacteroidota; class Bacteroidia; order Cytophagales; family Cyclobacteriaceae; genus Aquiflexum. Next base: position 8,165 of record NZ_JBGTCA010000476.1, read on the forward strand.
CACCGGACCAATGATTACCATCCTGACCACAGATATACGGCCATCTTGGTGCAGGATGCTGCCTACATGGTCGGTGTTCCAAATATAGCAGCAGACACTCCTCCTCTATCTAAAAATCCTGTGTTTCTATATTTTCAGGATAATTTTCAAAAACCAAATCCATTTCAAGCGGATATTGCCATTGACATCACTTCTGTTATGGACAAGAAAATCCACGCACTTGATGCCCATGAATCACAATTTTACGAATGGCTACCATGGATCGGCGGATATGCTGATGAAGTTCCTGTAGATCAAGGAGCAAGAATAAAATGGTTAAAGGAAAAAAGACTGAGTTCAGTTAGTCCAAAATCTCTACAGATAGTGGAAAAATGGTATGGAAAGGAAAATTCATCAAAATTACAACAGGTAGAGCTTTTTGAAATCTGTGAATATGGTTCCCGACCATCCGAACAGGATATCAGGAGATTGTTTCCAATGATTGGGCGGTGATTGAATTATAAAGCTCTCTGTTTCTTGCAACAATGTTAGTTTTTGACTCCTGCCCCTACAAAGACCTTCGAGGTTTTGAAAACCTCAAAGGTCTAGCCGTCTCGCTTCTCGTCTCTCGGTTCTCGCTTCGTCTATTGTTTCCCTTGCTTACAATCCAAACAACCTAGGCAACCACAAGGAAAGTCCCGGCCAAAGTGTTACCACTATCAATCCTAAAATCATCGCGATAAAGAATGGGATCAATGGTTTGACGGCCTTTTCAATACTGATACCTGCTACCTGCACACCCAGGAAAAGAACTGAACCAACAGGAGGTGTACAAAGGCCTATACAGAGATTCAAAATCATGATGATGCCAAAATGAACCGGATCAACTCCAAGTTCTATCACAATAGGAAGGAAAATCGGGGTGAAAATCAAGACAGCCGGAGTCATGTCCATAAAAATCCCCACAAACAATAAGATCAGATTGATCAAAATCAAAATGACAAAAATATTGTCAGAGACGGAAAGCAATGAAGCACTGAT
>NZ_JBGTCA010000477.1:0-16429 GCF_041749095.1 Aquiflexum sp.
TTAATGGATTCATTCCCGGCATTGATTCCTCCAATATCCTAACCATCGTGGCATTGATCGGAACAACGGTCGTGCCATACAACCTCTTTCTCCATTCTTCCTTGGTAGCCAAACGATGGGCAAAAATTGAAGATCTAAAATATGTCAGGGTGGATACCATTGTTGCGGTTGTATTGGGAGGATTGGTTTCCATGGCCATCATCATCACAGCTGCCGCAGGAGAAGCGATGGAAGTCAATAATGCCGCAGATTTGGCAATTGGCCTTGAACCTATTATGGGAGTTGCAGCCAAATATTTTATAGCATTTGGATTGTTCGCAGCAGGGATTACTTCTGCGATAACCGCCCCTTTGGCAGGTTCATTGGTGGTTGTAGATTGTTTTGGTTGGTCCAATGACATCCGAAAAATGCCCATGCGGATCAGTATTATCTGCATTTTGGGATTGGGTTTGTTGTTTTCTTCCTTGGGCATCAAACCTGTTCAGTTGATCACTTTTGCCCAATTGGCCAATGGTATTTTGCTTCCTTTATTAAGTGCCTACATTCTTTGGTTGGTAAATAAAAAACCGGTGATGCAGGGCAATGTAAATTCATTCCTATTGAATATCATTGGTATTGCCATTTGGTTGGTCACTTTGGTTTTGGGTGCAATTAGTGTAGGAAAGGTGATGTGTTGGGTATAAACAGTTTATTTTTGGTTGGTAGTATTACATAATTTACATCTTCTTCAAATTGTCAGGCCTAGAATTTACTTAAAGGTATTTTTTTTGGTAACTTAAAGCTTTCACAATTAGTAGTACCAATTCTTATATTTTAAAGTATAATTAAAAAAACAAAATGAAAAGAAAAGCAACAGCCGTATGGCAAGGAACCGGAAAAGAAGGTAAAGGACATTTGACCACTCAAACAGGGGTTTTGGACAAAACCCAATATTCTTTCAGTTCAAGATTTGAAGAAGGAAAAGGAACCAACCCCGAAGAACTTATAGCAGCTGCACATGCAGGATGTTTTGCCATGAAACTAAGTTTCAACCTTACCGGTGCGGGTTTTGAACCTGAGGAATTACATGTAGAAGGAACCATTACCTTAGGAGATGGAGCCATTAGCCAGTCAAAACTCGTGTTGAAAGCAAAGGTTAAAGATATTTCTAAGGAAAAATTTGACGAGCTGGTTAAGGATGCAGAGAAAAACTGTCCTGTATCCAAACTTCTTGATACTGAAATAGTGGTTGAATCCACATTGAATTGATGGAAGGAATCCGTCGGGAGTTCAAATAAAAATTTTCCGACGGATTCCTACATTTTGATTATAGCCGTTACCACCTAATCTATAATGATTTATTGAAATATGCCCTTACGGAATTTAGCAAATTTTAGCAACGAAGAGCTCAATAGCAAAATTAAGACGCTAATGGCTATCAATTTTATTCTAAGCTTTGTGATTGTTATGTTTTTTGGATATCTGTTTTATGTCCTCTACATGGATAAATGGACTGAAACTAATCTCGCTGGAGTTATTTCCATCACTGTAATGATAGCTGTGATCGCAATCAATGCTTCAAACATTTCCGGTATCAAAAAGGAATTGAACAAACGCTCATAGTTTCCATCATTTTTTCTCGGTGGCAAAAGAAACCAATTTGGCAATGACTACTGCAGGATATAATATTCCCAAAGCAGACAAAAAAACAGAAAGCATTTTTGAAGACATATTAATAGGATAAAGATCTCCAAATCCTATTGTAGAAATACTGACCAAACTGAAATACATGTAATCCCCATAATTCACATCCATTCCTGAAATTTTAATTTCACCTCCAATAGAATCTCCGGCAAGTAATTGGATCACTTCAAATCCAAATGCTCCTGCCAATGCAACCAATAAATACACATTGACTGCACCCACCACCCTGTATGTATTTACTTCCTGATCCCGGAAAAGTAATCTTGTATTGATGATGATTAAAAGTGTGAGGTTTAGAATAATCACAATTCTTTCCAAGAGGTAAAACTCATAGGGATTGTCCGTAAATCGAATCATCCTTAACAATAAATGAATGGTGACCATGGAAATACTGGCAATCAAAAAGCCTTTCTCCATGGCTGAAAAAAGTCCTACACAAAAAAGAAGGATAATCATGATATTGAGAAAGATAGTTGAATCCCCTTCCCTATCAATCATCACCGGTAAAATAAAAACTGTAAAGAGAAGCATTCCCAATAACGTGACGAAAGATGCATCTGACACCCAATAGTTTTTGGTCTTTTGAAAGAAATTATTCATAAATAGACTTCTTTAAGTTAGGGCGGAGATATTCGTTATAAAAATTAGAAGCAGCCAATTGATACGGCATAAGGATACTGTCTGCACCCAGACCCTCAAGCTGAAACTGATCTGTAGGCTGTAATGCAGTTAAAAATATTTTCCCTTTGAAATTCAACCTTTTTAGTCTTTGGATACTGTGGGCTGCAAATTCGGAATTTGGTACTGTATTGATAAAACATTTGGCCTTCTGAAGTGGCAAATGGGAAAATAGGTCAGGATCTTCCAGATCGCCATAAATCACCGGCTTATCTTTTTCTCTGAATTTTTTGACAACGCTTGGATCAAAATCAACACCGAAATATTTGTCTTTCGAATTTGCTTCTATTCTTCTTACCAATTCACTTCCAAACCTACCAAGACCTATAATTATAATGGCATAATCTCCATCGAACTTATCATTATATAATTGGTCAACCATAGGTTTTTTCTTTTCGAAAACACTTAAAAACGGAGAAAGCAACTCATAAAGCTGATGTGAATATAATATCTTGTAAGTCGAAAGGGCTATTGTAATCATTCCGACCAAAGTAATAAGCCCCAAAATTTCCTCATTGATATGTCCAACTGCCAGGCCCAGCCCCGCAAAAATCAAAGAGAATTCGCTGATCTGTGCTACCGTAAGGCCTGCCAGAAACGATGTTCTTTTTCTATACCCCATTAGACCCATGATGATCAAAACGATAATCGGATTACCGATCAATACGAAAACAGAGAAAATAAATGAAGGCAAGATTTGAGATCCAATGGCAGATAAATCCAGGTTTGAACCAAGGTGGACAAAAAAGAAAAGCAAAAGAAAATCCCTCAAACTGACGAGTCTTCCGCTGATTACATCTTTGAATGGTGAGGATGTCAGAGTGACTCCCGCCAAAAAAGCACCCACCTCACCACTAAAACCTATTGCATCACTGATTCCCGCTAGAGATACTGCCCAAGCTATGGAAAACAGTGTAAGCAGTTCGGTGGATTTAGCAAGAAAATGACTGATTCGGGGGATAAGGTATTTCATCGCCAAAAATGTAAATACCACAAATATCAAACTGTATAAAAGAGTTTTGAGAATTTCCACAGGCACGGAAGCTTCACTTTGTCTACCAATAGTTGCCAGCACAATCATCACCAAAATAACTACTATATCCTGTACTATCAGAAATCCAAGAGCTATCTGTCCATGACGGGAATCGATTTCCTTTTTGTCAGATAAAAGCTTTACAATGATAATTGTACTGGAAAAAGTAAGTGCAACAGCAATGTAGAAGCTTTGCAAACTTGAAAAACCAAATCCTAAACCAATGAAATATCCGAAAAGAGATGTAAACAGGACCTGACCCAATCCGGTCATCAATGCAATTTTACCTGTCGATTTGATAAGCCTCAGATCAAGTTTCAATCCAACTATAAAAAGCAAAATGGAAATACCTATTTCTGCCAGAAGTTTGATGTTTTCCTTTGAGTGGACGATATTCAAAAATGATGGACCAACAACAACTCCCAAAAAAATGAACATTACAATTAGTGGTTGCTTGAAGAACTGTCCGATCGCTCCCAATAATGCAGCAAGAAAAAGTATGATGGCATATTCCAAAAATGGGTTCTGCGAAATCTCAACTAACCAATTCATGGTATGATGATAAGAGGTATTGATGCACGGTAAACCAATTCATTGATCATGAATTTCCTGAAAATTTTATCCTTAAATGTCCTGCCTCCTTTTTGTAGGATAAGGTAACAGTTTTCTGCGGCTTCAAATTCGTCAAATGCTTCATTTTTGAATTTATCCCCGGTATAAATTCTGGTAGAAATTTGAGCATGGGATTTTATTTTTGATTTAATTTCATTCAAATAATTCTCCAAATCCAGTAAATTATCATTTTCCTCAGCAAAATTGATCAACATGATTTCCTCAACCAAGCCCTCAATTTTATCAAGAAAACTATTCAATTGCTCTATATTAAATGGGTACTTGGGGTTTGCACCTATCATTAATTTTTTAGGAATTATTTCGGTTTTGGTTTTAGGAACTGCAATGACGATTTGATCAAGTCTTTCAACAACTTCTGTTACCCTACTTCCCAAAAATATCTGTTCCAGCTTTCCGGTTCCCTTCAACCCCATAATAATCAGACTTTCAGATGAATTTTGGGTTTTCTCCTCTAAATATTTAATCAGGTTCTGACTGATGGGTTCAAAGCTCACCTTACCATTTTCACCAAATATTTCGCTTTGGAGTTTAAACCACTCCTGTGAAATCACTCTTTTATTTTCATAATGGATCTGATGCCTAATGGCATTGGAAGCCAAAGAAGGAATTGGATCCTCCATTTGATGGACAACTCTTAATTCAGCATCAAGCCAAATTGCCCAATTTTTGGCAAGTCTTAATTGCTGGTCCGTAAACGCTGAAAAATCTATGGGTACAAATATGGTATCAGGCATAATTTCAAATTTGAATTCAAATTACTGATTTTGATTATAATGTTCCCATAAAATAAAAAAGAGTTTAAATGTGAATCAAAAAGGGATCTTTCATTTTTTCATTAGTTTTGGCAATCAATCTGTTTTAGGGAATGAATTTATCAACAGAAAACATATTATTGATTGGGTCAATTTTACTCTTTGTGAGTATTCTTGCAGGCAAAACTTCCTATAAATTTGGCGTACCCACATTAATACTATTTTTGGCGATAGGCATAATAGCCGGTGCAGACGGATTGGGAATTCAATTCGATAATCCGGGCACAGCGCAGTTTATAGGAATAGTCTCACTGAATTTCATTTTGTTTTCAGGAGGTTTGGATACAAACTGGAGTTCGATCAAACCTGTTTTGGGCCAGGGAATCATGCTTTCGACTTTTGGTGTGTTTTTGACAGCCATTTCTTTGGGTTTGTTTTTTTGGATGATTTCAGATTTTACTATTTATGAAGCATTGCTTTTGGGAGCAATTGTTTCCTCTACAGATGCAGCGGCAGTTTTCTCAATTCTCCGGTCAAAAAGTCTGGCATTAAAATACAGACTGCGCTCAACGTTGGAACTTGAAAGTGGAAGTAATGATCCAATGGCTTATGTGCTGACAATCTCTTTTCTGGGCCTTGTAATGAACCCGGATATGTCTCCCTGGGAATTGGCCATAACATTTTTTAGGCAAATGATCTTAGGTGGAATTCTTGGTCTTGGATTTGGGTGGATAAGTAAATTCTCCATCAATAAAATCAATTTGGGATTTGAGGGTCTTTATCCTGTGTTGGTTATTTCTCTGATGTTTGTGACTTTTTCGGTAACCGATTTCCTGGGAGGAAATGGATTCTTGGCTGTCTATCTTTGTGCTGTCTATCTTGGAAACCAGGATCTTATTCATAAAAGGACAATTTTAAAACTTTATGATGGAATAGCCTGGTTGATGCAGATTGTGTTGTTTTTGACCTTGGGGCTTTTGGTGAATCCCAGCGAAATCATCCCCTTGCTGGGTTTAGGTATTGCAGCCTCATTATTTTTAATTTTTGTCGCAAGGCCAATAGGCGTTTTGATTTCTCTAATACCTTTCAAAATGAAATTCCGAAGACGCTTGTATATTTCTTGGGTTGGTTTGAGAGGTGCTGTACCGATTGTGTTTGCTACTTATCCCTTGATTGCCGGAATTGAAAAAGCTCCCATTATTTTCAATATCGTTTTCTTTATTTCGGTCACCTCTGTAATTATTCAGGGCACTACCCTTTCAAAAGTTGCAGAATTGCTCAATGTATTGCTTCCCGCTAAATTGAAACCTAAATCGGCGGTAGATTCATTTTTGAATGAAACACCAAAAACTGCTATGGTAGAAATAACTGTTGATGGCAATAATGAGATTGTTGGAAAGAAAATATTGGAGATAGGTTTCCCAAAAAACGCCATAATAGCCATGATCAAAAGAGAAGGGGAATTTATCACCCCAAATGGAAACACCTCAATAGAAAAAAATGATCAGTTGATCGTATTGGCCGAAAGTGAAGTCTCTTTAACGAATGTTTATCTGGCTTTAAAAATGGAAGAACCGGAATTGGATGAGGAATAATTTACTTCTTTAAGCCTTAACAAAAATGCCAAAAGATCACTTTTCTATCAAATAATAATTTGCAGAAAAGTGATCTTTTGGGTTATTATAAGTGATCTTCTATTCTTTTACGCCGCATTCCTCGCCGCATTGATGATGGCAAACATAGTCCGCAAAATCAACATCTGAAGGACACGGTCCTCTTTGCCTGATTCCAACATACTCTGTATGGCATACTGCTGAATGGTGATCACAGGAAGGACAATTTTTTCCCTGATGGCAATGGACTCTTTGGAGGTGGGATTATCCTGAAGTAAGGTGTCCATATCGGAAACCTCCAAAAGCATCTTGATGGTTCTTTTATATTCTTTGAACATCAGGTTCCAAAGGTCAGCATACTTGGGATTGTCTTTAAGGTATGCTGTTGACTTATAAAAAGATTTGGCCAAAGACTGCATGGAATTGCCCAAAAGAGACCTAAAGAACAATGAGTTTTGGTACAATTTTTTTGCATCCTCAAATTTTCCTTCTTTTTGGAGCGACTCCAAAGCCGCACCAACTCCGAAGAATCCGGGGATATTCTGTTTCATCTGTGCCCAAGAACCGACAAATGGTATGGCCCTAAGGTCATCAAACTTCAATCCGGCATCTTTTCCTCTCTTCAGGGGTCTAGACCCTATGTTTACCTGACCAAAGTATTTCAAAGGAGTTACATGTTCCAAGTATGGTAAAAATTGAGGGTGGCTTTTGAATTCTTTATAAAACTGGTATGAAACATCTGCCATTTTATCAATCAAAGCCCTTTCTGCTTTATCCAGACCTTTTTCTGAGGAAGGGTATAATTCATTTTCTATTCCTGCGCAGAGCAACTGTTCAAGGTTGTAAGTACAAGAGACAGGTTTGCCATAATTGGCAGATATGGTCTGACCTTGAATGGTCACTTGTATTTCCTCATTTTCCACATCCTGACCTAGGGAAGCATAGAAATTGTGCATGTTTCCACCACCTCTGGCCGGCGGTCCTCCCCTTCCATCAAAGAACACCACGCTGACATCATACTTTCTGGAAATTTTGGTCAGTTCCTCCTTGGCCCTCAAAATAGACCAATTGGCCCGAATATAACCCCCATCTTTGGTTCCGTCAGAAAAGCCCAACATAATCGTCTGCTTCAATCCCCTGTTTTTTAGGTGGGCATTATAAGCTTTATTTTGATATAATTTTTCCATGATGGCGGGGGCTTTCGCCAGGTCATCGATGGTTTCAAAAAGTGGTACAATATCTATGGGCAACAGATTGTCCTGATCAAGCAAATTCAATTTCGCCAATTGATATACTTCCAGCATATGCAATACAGATTGACAATTGGAAATAATATACCTGTGCAATCCATCTTCGCCGTTGTTCTTTTGAACTTCCCTGACGGCATCAAAACTTTTGAGCATTTCCTGATGAAATTCATCCTTCAGTTCTGAGACCGCTGGGAGCTTTTCAAAATTCAATATATAATCGATCTTTTGCTCCTCGGATAGCTTATGGTAAGATTTAAGTTCATTTTTTCCCAGATTGATTTCAATGATTTCATCCCATAAGGCATCATGCTTTCTGCTGTCCTGACGGACATCCATATTGGCAAAGTGGAAACCGAAAATTTTCACTTTTAGAATAAATTCGTCCAATTGATCCAAAAACAGACCCTCATGGAATTCAACTAATCCCTTTCTGGCTTCCAGCAAATCAGATAACAAATCTTCTTTACTTTTATAATAGTTCTGATTTTCAAAAAGTGAGTTGAAAAGCCCATTTTCGACTTTCAACATAACAGGTTCAACATTTTTGAATGTCAGTCTTTTTCTCAACTTTCTGACATCTCTATAATAACATCGGATGATCCATTTTTGGAGCTTCTCGGCTACTTTGACAGTGATATCGTGTGTCACAAAAGGATTGCCATCTCTGTCCCCTCCCGGCCAAAAACCGACTTTTAACAAACCTGGATTATCCCATTCATTTAATGGAATTTCAAGTGCTTTGAGCGTCTTGGTAAGAATGTCAGGAATGCTTTGGTAAAACACATTGGTCAAAAACCAGATCAAACTGACTGCCTCATCTAATGGAGTTGGCTTCTCTTTGTTGATAAAAGCAGTTTTTCCCAATTGCTGTAAAAGGAGATCAATATTTCCCAGATCATTGTCCCTAATAGCAGTCTCTAAGTCTGTAATAATCCCCAATACATTGCCCGGGTAAAACTGGGTCGGATGCGCTGTAAGGGTCAATCTGACAGAAAAGGTTTTTAACTTTTCAATTAAAGCTTCTTTTTTTCTATCATTTTCTACCCTGGTAATCAGGGCATTGATGCTTCCTTTACCTTTGACATCATGGATTTTTTCGAAGGCTGCATCTTCAATGGAGTCGAAAAGTACAACTTGTCTCTCGACATATTGTACCATTTTAAACAAGAGGTTATGACGCTCTTCTTTACTGTTTGCCGCCATCATTTCAGCAAAAAATCCTTCAATGATTTCCTTGGGGTTTTTGTCTTTTTCATATCCTTCCTGGCATTTACTCGACAGGATCGGCAGTAATGTACCCGTTCTGTGGATGTCGCTAAAGGGTAGATCCAAAAAAAGACTGTTGTAGATGGTGAACCTTTTGGATACTTCGGTTTGGTAGTTGTTTTTTGACATGTTAGGTATAATGGTTTTGATGATGTGAATTTAGAAAAAAATAACCAATTGAAGGAATAAACACTCAATTCTTCAATAAAAACCTTGTTTTTTTGATGTATTTTTAATTTAAAGGCTTTTTTATTCGAAATAGATAAAATAATAATGGTAAACTTATTAAGGATAAATAAGTAAGTATGTTTGTTTAAATTGATACATTAGTACTTTAAAAAGATTTCTAACCAACAACTCTTTGCAATGATATTGGCAGTGCTTTCCGGTTTTTTAATAGCCGCTCTAGTGCCCTTTTTCAGTAAATATCTCAAAAAAACCATTCCCTTTGTTTTTTCCGCTTTGCCTATTGTGCTGTTCGTTTATTTTATCAGTTATCTGAATCAAATAAAGTTGAGTTCCCATAAAATGTTCAGTTATCTCTGGGTTCCAAGTATGGGAATTGACCTTGATTTCAGATTGGATGGTTTGTCCATGTTGTTTGCTTTGATGATTACCGGGATAGGTTCTTTAGTGTTTCTATATACAGCCAATTACCTGAAAGGACACCAATACCTGGACAGATTCTACGGTTATCTTGCCATGTTTATGGCATCCATGCTGGGCCTTGTCCTATCGGATAATCTGATGACCATGTTTGTTTTTTGGGAACTGACCAGTATAAGTTCCTTCTTTTTGATCGGATTCAACAATGAGGATCCTGAATCCAGAAAAAGTGCCCTTACCGCTTTGGGGGTAACCGGAATGGGCGGCTTGGTTTTGTTGGCAGGAATCATTGTTATTGCTTCTGTAGGGGACAGTTATTCATTTACAGAGCTGCTCAGTTCCCCAGAAATCATCAAATCAAGCAGTAGTTACCTTTGGATCATAGGATTGGTGTTTATTGGTGCATTTACCAAATCAGCCCAGTTCCCTTTCCATTTTTGGCTACCGGGAGCGATGAAGGCCCCTACTCCAGTCAGCACCTACCTGCATTCCGCTACTATGGTCAAAGCTGGGATTTACCTGTTGGCAAGGTTTACACCATTATTGGGGGATACTTATTGGTGGAACAGCACTTTGATTACTGTAGGTGCAATCACGATGATTTTTGCGGCTGTTCATTCTCTTTTTAGGATAGACCTGAAAAGTATTTTGGCATATTCCACCATATCCGCTTTGGGAATTTTGGTGTTTCTGATCGGTTTGGGCACTGAAGATGCCTTGTTGGGCGCAGCTTTGTTTATAGTTACCCATGCTTTGTACAAAGCCACCTTGTTTTTGGTCACCGGTATCATTGACCATGAAACGGGTACCAGGGATGTCACCCGCTTGGGCGGATTGCAAAAAGTCATGAAACCTGTTGCCATCGCCGGCTTTTTAGCAGCATTATCCAGTGCCGGTATCCCTTTGTTATTGGGTTTTATCAGCAAGGAAGTGATGTATGAGGCTACATTTCATTTTGGCAAATGGGCAATACTATTGACTGCTTTGATTGTTTTGACCAAAGCATTACTTTTTGTTGCGGGTTTTTGGGTAGGTGTCAGGCCATTTACCGGGCAGTTGCCTTCTGAATATGAAAAAGTCCACTTGCCAAGTCCATTACTTTGGGTTCCCCCTTTATTAATGGCGATACTATGTGTGCTTTTTGGTACGGCACCAATTATCATCGAGTCATTCATTCAGTCTGTGTACAGCAGTATCATGCCAAATGCACCGGAAATCCACCTTGCTTTGTGGCATGGGCTGAACTGGCCATTGGGCCTTAGTGCCCTGACCTTGGCCCTGGGATTTGGCTTGTATTTTTTCCTTAAGCCTTCTAATGGACTATTGGAAAAAACCAAAAAATTTGAATCTATAGCACCAATTGAACTGGCCAATGCCTTTGGAAATTTATTTCTTGGTTTTGCGAAATTTTGGACCAACTTTTTCCAAAATGGGTATCTGAGAAACTATGTGATCTCCATTTTGATATTTGTAACCATTTTGGCCGGGTACAGGCTATTTTTCGGGGTAGATATCCACTTAGATTGGACTCAGATTTCACAGATTACCCCTTCGGAATTAATCGTGGTCATCCTGATGGTCACCTCTATCTTTTTTGCCTTGTTTTCACCTACCAGGACAGGGGTGATTGTGGCTTTGGGGATTATAGGACTTGCCATCTGTCTGTTCTTTTTATATTATTCAGCTCCTGATCTGGCCATGACCCAGTTTTCGATTGATACATTGACGGTTTTGCTTTTCATGTTGGTGCTCTTTCGGCTTCCCAAAAATACGACCTTCTCTTCCAGGAAAACCAGGATCAGGGATGCGTTTTTTTCCCTTATGTTTGGTACCCTGATTTCAGTATTGGCATTGGAAGTATTTGAAGCCCCTTCTTCATCAGAGGTTTCGGATTTTTATGCAGAAAGTTCCTATCTGCTGGCCAAAGGCAAAAATGTAGTCAATGTAATTCTGGTTGACTTCCGTGGTATTGACACGATGGTAGAGACAGTAGTGCTGGTCATTGCTGCATTGGGGGTTTTAAGTTTGTTGAAACTTGACCTTAACCCTTCAAAAAAAGACTGAGATGAAACCGAGCATGACGCAAGCGACACATAGAGGTATGATTAAAATTTGCGAGGTTCCATATGACCCCTTAAAAACATTTATATACATATGAAATCATTAATATTTAAAACAGCATCAAATTATTTATTACCACTCTTATTGATGTTTTCAATATTCATTCTCCTTCGTGGCCATTATTTGCCCGGTGGGGGCTTTGTTGGTGGATTGATGGCAGCATTGGCCTTTATGTTATATTCATTTGCCTTTGGCCTGAAAGAAACACGGAACATAGTCAAATTGAATCCACGATATCTGATGCCCATTGGCCTTGCAATAACTATTCTTGCTGCTGTAAGTCCTTTTGTAATTGGTCTTCCGATAATGACGGGGCTTTGGTTTGAGGAACCACTTATAATGGTCGGTATGGTAGGATCTGCCCTGTTTTTTGATATAGGAGTTTATTTGATAGTGATAGGATCCACATTGACCATCATGTTTTCAATTTCTGAAACTATCTGATATGGAATTACTGCTGATATTTATTATTGGACTTTTGCATTCTGCAGGCATTTACATGTTGCTCCGACGAAGCATGTTCAAAATGATCATAGGCCTGATCCTATTGGGAAATGGGGTCAACTTACTGATATTTCTATTGGGCAAACTGGTCAAAGGACATCCCCCGGTAATCGACGAATCTGCAAAAGTATTTTCTGAAATATATGCCGATCCCCTGCCCCAAGCTTTGATCCTTACTGCAATTGTCATTGGCTTTGGCTTACAATCCTTTGCCATTATCCTGATCAAAAGAGTCTATAAGGTGCTCGGAACAGATGATCTGGATGAACTGAATTCAACCGATGAAGAAATATGAGTAATATTTGGATTATTTCACCAATAATTTTCCAACTGGCTTCCGCTGTAGTCCTGTTGTTCCTATGGAGTTTTACCAAAGTCCAAAAAATATTGAGCTTGCTGCTTACTCTTTTTGGGCTGGGCATAGCAATTTGGATATTCATATTGGTCTATCATCAGGGGATTCAGGTAACCCAGGCCGGAAACTGGTCTGCGCCCTTTGGAATCACCTTTGTGGCAGATGCATTTGCGGTGACCCTGGTTTTACTGACCGCTATTGCAGGATTTGCCGTTTCGGTTTTTTCTTTTGGAAGCATCAGTGAGGAAAGGTTAAAGTTTGGATATTACCCCATGCTTCACTTCCTATTGATGGGGCTTCAGGGTGCTTTTTTGACAGGCGACATATTCAATCTATATGTCTGGTTTGAAGTCATCATTATTTCCTCTTTTGTTTTGATCACCATAGGTGGCAAAAAAGCCCAATTAGAAGGAGCCATCAAATATGTTGCTTTAAACCTTTTGGCCTCAGTTTTTTTTCTTATCGGCATTGCTTTCTTATATGGTTTGACCGGTTCTCTTAACATGGCTGATCTGGCTATTATTGTACAGAAAATTGAAAATAGGGGCTTGGTCAATGTAACAGCAAGTTTGTTTTTGGTTGCATTTGGGATCAAATCCGCAGTATTCCCCTTGTATTTCTGGCTTCCTGCCTCTTACCACACCCCACCACCTGCTGTTGCCGCCATTTTTGGAGGATTGCTTACCAAGGTAGGTGTCTATGCTATGGTAAGGACTTTCACCCTGATATTCGTCGGGGATGAATTCCTGGGCATCGTCTTATCGGTCATGGCTGCCCTGACCATTCTTTCCGGGGGCCTTGGTGCACTTTACCATGAACATATAGGTAAAATCTTCGGCTATTTTATCATTTGCCACATTGGCTTTATGATGGCAGGTTTGGGAATGATGACAGAGATGGCCATCGTAGGTACTATTTTCTACCTGATCCACGATATCATCGTCAAAACCAATTTGTTTATGGTTTCGGGGCTGATTCTAAAAATCAACGGTACACAAAATATCAAGGCTTTGGGAGGAATGTATACTTCTTATCCTCTTCTTTCCCTGCTTATGGCAATCCCGCTATTTTCTCTGGTTGGCATCCCCCCTCTTTCCGGATTCTGGGCAAAAATCTTTTTTATTCAAGGAGGTTTGGAAGCAAGTGAGTATGCATTAGTAGCATTTGTGATCCTTGGATCATTTCTTACCCTTTGGGTAATAGGCAAAGTATGGGCAGAGGTGTTCTGGAAGCCTGGCATAAACCTTCCAGTGAAGGCAAATGGTATTTATTTTAATGAACTTGGAAAAAAAGAACAATGGGCTTATGTCCTGCCCATTATCTTCCTTTCAATGATTTCATTGTACATTGGTTTTTGGGCCGAAAATATAATCGTCCTTGCCAAACAGATTGCCGGGGAACTTATGGATCCCTCTTTGTATATTGAAACTGTATTGGGACTAAAGAACATCAAATCATGACCAAATCCCTATTTTTAAGCAATATTTTACTGGCAACTGTCTGGCTCTTTGCCACTGGGAAGCTGACGGAGGAGAATTTTGTCTTTGGCTTCCTGATCAGTTTTGGCATTCTTTGGGTGATTACTTACCATCGAAAAGACAGTAATAAATACTTTACTGTATTGCCCAGATTGATTGTCTTTATCCTGTTTGTATTTTGGAAAATCATCTTAGCCAATCTTCAGACCGTCAAAGAATCCCTGTATTCAAAATCGAGACTTTCACCTGCCATCATAAAATTCCCACTTGATGCTGAAAGTGACCTGGAAATCACTTTTCTGGCCAACCTTATATGTCTGACACCCGGGACTATGGTCCTGGATGTTTCTGATGACAAAAAAGTCATGTACATACATGTGATCCATTGCAATGACAAAGCGGCCTTTATCCAGGGAATTAAGGGTGATTTCGAAAAAACATTAATCGATTTGATGAGATGAGTTTACAGGAATACTATAATTATATACTTATCCCTATATTGGGTTTATCCTTGATATTGGTGTTTATCCGCTTTCTGAAGGGACCAAGTATTGGAGACAGGGTTATTTCCCTGGATATGCTGATTTTGATTTCGATTGGTATTATTGCTGTTTACAGCATGCAAAATGATCAGAGTACCTTTTTGGATATAGCCATGCTTTTTGCTTTAATAGCATTTTTGGGTACGGTGGCTTTTGCTTATTTTATGGAACAAAGGGAGAAAAAAGATGAATGAAATATTGATTATGATATTATCCACCATGGGAGCGTTGTTTGTGCTTTCAACGGCTATTGCCATGTTAACAAAGCCTGATGTGTATCTTAGGATCAATGTCACCACAAAGGCTGCCACCTTGGGACTCGGGTTGATTTTGGCATCCGCCGCAGTTTATTTCGCAGACATTTCTGTGACTACCCGGGTAATTTCCATCATTTTGTTTATTTTTCTGACAGCACCGATTGGAGGTCACATGCTGATGCGGTCTGCCTATTTTACAAAAACACCTATCTGGAGTGGAACCAAAATTGATGAACTGGCAGGGCAATATGATCCTGAAACTCATGAACTGTACAGTGAAGATCACGATACTTCCATCAAACCCGAAATAACCGATAAATCCACCTGATATGAAGAAAATCAAACTATCCCTCATGCTGTTAGCAGCCATAATTATGACCAATTCCTGTGACGAAACTCCCCAAGAGCAAAAAGCAGATATAAAATATGAATTCCTCGTTGGATCTTACACAGATTCTGATGAAGAAGGTATTGCTCTATTGACTTTCAATCCCGAAGAAAATCTAATATCAATGGAAGTCATTGCTGCAGGTGTCAAGAACCCATCATTTCTGGTCAGCAACAGGGCCCAAACTTATGTTTATGCTGTAGAAGAAACAGGCGGAGAAAATGGCGGGAAAGTAAAATCATTTAAATTTGATAGAGAAAACAACACTTTGGAGTTGCTTGATACCAAAGATACATTTGGAAATCACCCGTGTTATCTGACCCTTGATCCCAATGAAGAATTTTTGGCAGTGGGGAATTATTCAGGAGGTAATTTTGCAGTCTATAAACTCAATAATGGAATGCTTGAACATGTTCAGACCCAACAGCATGAAGGGCAAAGCGTGGTTTCAGGAAGACAGGACAAATCACACGTGCACAGCGTAGTTTTTCACCCTAACGGTGAACAGATGCTTGTCGGCGATCTTGGGGCTGATAAAATTTTCATCTATGATTTTAATCCTACTTATGCAGTTCCTTTCAATCCTGCTCCAGAGCCTTACTTAGAAGTTAGCCCAGGTGCAGGTCCAAGGCATTTGGCTATTCATCCTGACGGGAAAACCGTTTACATGATACATGAAATGAGTGCTGAATTGGGGGTCTATTCCTATGATGATGGACAGATGGCCAAAAAGCAAATCGCCCCATTGACAGGAGAAGGGTTCACCGGAAATGTGGGTGCTGCTGAAGTAAGGATTTCACCTGATGCAAAGTTTGTATATGCATCAAATCGTGGTGATGCCAATGACATCTCAGTCTTTTCAATCGGAAGAGATGGCAATGTAACCTTTGTGGAAAGAGTGGATACAGGCGGGGAAACTCCACGGAATTTCGCAATAACCAAAGACGGGGAATACCTGATAGCAGCAAATCAAGGATCAAATAATATCATTGTATTTGAAAGAGACCAAAAAACCGGAAAACTTATAAAAACAGAATTGACCGTCTCTATCAATAAGCCCGTTTACTTTTTTGGGCTGGATTGATTTCAGAAAAAACAGGAAGAATAGTACCAAAAATGACCCTGATTTAGAATAATTTTCTGCTTTATGGACAAAATACTTTGAAATTATTTTAGTTCAATAGTTTTATTTATTAAAACTATCCTTACCTTTGGGCATTATTAATTCAATTACAAATTTATCATGAACACAGGAAAAGTTAAGTTTTTT
>NZ_JBGTCA010000478.1:0-2947 GCF_041749095.1 Aquiflexum sp.
GGTTGGCCAATATGGGAACAGGGAGGTTATAAGAAAGTATGTGGAGAATCAAGGCAAAGAGAAAGAATACAAGAAAATCCACTCAGGACAGCTCGGGTTGTTCTAATACTTCGGGGCTTGCCCCGGGGTAGTTTATTCAAAAAGAAAAATGGAAATTTAAATTGCTAATTATCAATTGTTACATATATTTTTACTCTGTAATTTCAAAGGATGATCAGTTTTTTTATGTATATCCGCTTTTCTATAAATGGCCTTCGCTTTTCATAGAAATGGTTGGAAGACGGAAGTTACCGGCAATAGGAAGGTCAGCTTAAAGAACTTTTGAATTTTGACATTATTTGTAATATTGCGTATATACATGTAAATTTTTATACTAAAAATTAATTTTATAAAAATAAATGTTAAAATGTATTTTATTTATTAGTTTATTTTTCTAGCAGTAAATAAATTATAGTAATTAAATGTTAAAATGTATTTTATTTAAAAGTTTATTTTTTACTTTTATTCTCAAACGTAAAACAGATAAAATATGGAGAAAAAATTTACTTGCCACAAACAAATTGGACCATGATTTTTTAAAATTGGTCAGAAGTTAATGAGATTGATCGTAATGGGCTAGAATAAATACCAGCAGCAAATAATCCGGGATTTCAAAATAATAGCCTAAGATGCATTACCATATGCGTCATAAAATTCGGTGCCTTAACCTTGGAAGGTTTCGGGAAAATAAACCAAGTGAATTCTTAAATAACCTAAAAAAATGTAGAGATATGAAAAATCTTATACACTATGCCATTGGTATGGCCAAATTATTTAATTATGCTTTTCTGTTTCAATGCTTGACTATGGGTTTATTGGTGGCAAAGACCCCAATAAATAACATAGAAGAAACAATGGCCCCTGAAAATTCTATCGAGTTAGAATGGGGAAATTCCCGGATTGAGAATATTTCCGGCAAAACACTGATTGAAAATGCTGAGTTTCCAATAACTGGAGTGGTGACGGATGGATCTGGAGAATCCCTTCCCGGTGCCACTGTAATAGTAGAAGGAACGACCATCGGGACTGTAACGGATGTTGATGGCAAATTTTCCCTCGAGGTAGAAGAGGGGGCTGTTTTGGTGATTTCTTTTGTGGGTTTTGAGACCCAAAGAATCACCGTTGGTTCTGCCACTACATTGAGCATCCGAATGATCATGGATTCAAGGTCTCTGGAGGAAGTGGTTGTGGTAGGCTATGGTGAACAGCGAAAAGTAACGTTCACCGGATCGGTATCCTCTGTAGGCGGGGATGAAATCAGAACGGCACCGGTCACCAATGTAAGCAACAGTCTGGTGGGCAGGTTACCCGGCTTGAGTTCTGTTACCAGGAGCGGAGAGCCGGGAAATGATGATTCTACTATTCGGATCAGAGGGACCAACACCCTGGGAAACAACGGGGCATTGGTGGTAGTAGACGGCATACCGGGAAGGTCACTGGCTAGAATCGACCCAAACAGTGTGGAAAGCATTACGGTTTTAAAAGACGCATCTGCGGCTATTTATGGTGCGCAGGCCGCTAATGGGGTCATATTGGTCACCACAAAACGGGGCAAAACCGGAAAAGCAGTGATTGAGATCAATTCCAACATTGGCTGGAATCAACCCACCGTACTTCCGGAAATGGCCAACGCAGAGCAGTACCTCACCATGCTCAATGAGATTGATATGTATAGGAACAGGCCCATGCGATTTTCTGAACAGGATATCGCTGATTTCAGGGAGGGTACGGACCCCTGGTTGCATCCTGATACTGATTGGTTTGGAGAGGTCCTTAGACCTTGGGCGCCTCAAAGTTACCATACCATAACAGCTTCAGGGGGTAATGAAGATATTAATTATTTCGTGATGTTCGGGGCAAAAGGACAGGACGGTTATTATTATAACAGTGCTACCCGATACGATCAGTATGATTTCAGAAGCAACCTGGATGGAAAAATCAGTGATTATATAAAAGTCGGATTTGATGTGGCTGGTCGGCAGGAGAGAAGAAACTTTCCTACCCGCTCAGCAGGTAATATTTTCAGGATGATCACGAGGGGTAAACCTAATATGCATGCTTATTGGCCGGATGGAAGTCCCGGACCGGATATTGAGTATGGTGACAATCCATCTGTCATAACCACAGATGCCACAGGCTATGATCAGACTAATTTGTATAATTTACAAAGTACCTTAAGGCTGAATATTGATGCACCCTGGGTAGAAGGCCTTTCCTTTAACGGAAATGTAGGTTTGGACCAGACTTTTAATATGCAAAAGCGGTTCGAAACACCCTGGTTTCTTTATTCCTGGGATGGAAACACCCTTGGGCCGGATGGAACACCAGAGTTGGTCAGAGGACAAAGAGGCTTTAATGACCCGAGGTTGACTGAAAATGTGGGCGCAGACAGGCAGCTACTTATCAATGGTATGTTGAATTACGACAGGGTATTTCAGGATAACCATGCCATGAGATTCATGGTAGGTGTGGAGTCGCGCACCGGATATGGAAATACCTTAAATGCCTTCCGCCGGTTTTTTGTTTCTACAGCTGTGGATCAGATGTTTGCAGGAGGGAATGCGGAGAGAGATAATGGAGGATCTGCTTATCAAAATGCCCGGTTTAATTATTTTGGAAGGGTCAATTATGGGTACCAGGAAAAATACCTGGCGGAATTTGTTTGGAGGTATGATGGATCCTATATTTTCCCCAAAGGTAGCAGGTTTGGGTTTTTCCCGGGAATTTCAGTAGGCTGGAGGGTTTCCGAAGAAGATTTTTGGAAAAGCAGCATGCCTAATGTTGACCATTTTAAAATCAGGGCCTCTTATGGTCAGACCGGTAATGACCGGATCGATGAATGGCAATACCTGGCTTCTTATGGTTTTGGAAATATCCCTTATATTTTTGGTGTGGACCAGGAACATCA
>NZ_JBGTCA010000479.1:0-16262 GCF_041749095.1 Aquiflexum sp.
TATTTTCGATTGGCTCAGCCAATTCAATTTCTTTTGCTACGGTGACACCATCTTTAGTGATGGTCGGAGCACCGAATTTTTTGTCAATGATGACATTTCTTCCTTTTGGTCCAAGGGTTACTTTTACTGCGTCAGCAAGAGTGTCAACGCCTTTTTTCAATCTGTCTCTTGCAATAGTGTCGAAAAACAGTTCTTTAGCCATTTTTTTGTTTTTTTAGTTTTTTGATTGTTTAAAATAAATGATTAAAGGATAGCGAAGATGTCAGATTCTCTCATGATAAGATAATCGTGACCTTCTACCGAAAGCTCGGTTCCGGAGTACTTGCCGTATAGGACGGTATCACCTACTTTTACAGTCAAGGGTTCATCCTTTTTGCCGCCTCCAACTGCGATGACAGTACCTTTTTGAGGTTTTTCTTTTGCAGTATCAGGAATAAAAAGTCCTGATGCGGTTTTTTCTTCAGCTGCAGCAGGTTCTACCAGAACTCGGTCTGCTAGAGGTTTGATGTTCACTTTTGACATAGTTATTTAATTTTTAAGGTTAGTTACAAAATCTATACAGCCCTATTATCATTTCCTGTGCCAAAGAGGGATTGCCGAATTTAGCTGACATATAGTCGGGATGATTGAGCTAATACTGACAACAAATATTATTTTGGCTGAAAATCTTCTGTCAATTTTTCCCTGACACTTTTTTATTATGTCAGATTTGCTTAAATTTTTGCAAAGTATGTTCATATGAAAAATTTATCTGAAAACTGGATTACTGAAGGGTGGATTGACTTCGAATATAAGAAGTACCTTCTATTGGCTTATTTGGGTCACGTCGGGGCACAATTTAAAGAAGTAAAACTGTACCCTCCTTTGGCTGACCTCATCCAACATTACTCAAAACTTAAAAAGTTTGAAGAAAACAAGGAACAGATCAAAGCTGCATTTCCCAAACTCCTTCAAGGACCAAATTGGAATGAAATGAAAATGGATTTTAAACCTTTGGTCATGGATGATGAGATGATGAAACAACTGGAAGAAATCATCGCATTTTCCCTGCCTCAAATGAAAAACTACATCGAAGATGGCAAAAATATCTATGACTTTCTTGAACAGGAAATGGAAATTGAACCGATCGGGATTTCGCCCCTTTACCAGAAAGAGGGTTATGCTTTACTATCTTTTGATAATTCAAAAGAAATATACATTTACCGCTATAAGATAAATCTGTTTCAGAACAGCATCGATACATTTAAAGGTATCATGATGCAGCTGATTCTAAAAGTCCGTAGGTCATTGGTCAATACATTTGAACAGATTAAACTTGATTTGATCAAAACCTACGCAGAACTTCCTAACCCCGCAACATACAGTATCGTATGTCAGCATCAGATTCCTCTTGAGGAGAGTTTTGTGCCGATCAGTAAAAGAATTCTGCTAAAAAAGGTGGAATAAAAAAGCCCGGCTAGACCGGGCTTAATAATTTTTATTGATTGTCCTCTTCGGGATCTTCTTCATTTTCCTCTGTGGATTCTATGGGAAGAAGGCTTTCTGTTTCTCCTCCAAAAGAAGGTAAAATCTGTTTTCTTGCACTTTCTATATTGGGAGAACTGATCTGATCAGCTTCTGAGGTAGAGTAAAATGCTGAGGAGGAAAGTGACAATACCAAGATGGCGAT
The DNA here is from genome assembly GCF_041749095.1 of Aquiflexum sp. Taxonomy (GTDB): domain Bacteria; phylum Bacteroidota; class Bacteroidia; order Cytophagales; family Cyclobacteriaceae; genus Aquiflexum. The sequence goes on from NZ_JBGTCA010000479.1 coordinate 1,670, forward strand.
GGATAGTACCCAAGTAGCTTTTTCAAGGATATTTCCTGTTTTGGTCACTCCCATAATCTGGGAAGCACCACCTCCGAAAGCTGCTCCGACACCGCCTTTGGAGTCCTGTGCCAGAATAACTAAGACCAACAACACGGCCAATATTACGATAACGCTGATAAGAAAGGTAAACATTTTGATGATTTTATAAATCCAATTCTTTAATTAAGTCCGCAAAGTAAGCGTTTTTATCCGGAAATTTCACCATTAATTTTTGATAAATTTCTTTGGCCTTTTGCTTTTTACCTTGCTTCACCAATAATTTGGCGTATGATTCAGAAAGCAAAGTAGGATGGAGATGAGTACTTTTTTCCGATAAATCATCCTGCTTTTGAAAATCTTCCATTTCTCTCAGTGTAGCAAGTTTGAATTCTTTCTTGCTGAAGGCTTTGATGATGTCAAGTTGTTTTTTCTTTTTTTCGTCAAGAATTTCCTTTTTCTCTTTCAGTTTGATGGTTTCGATCAACTCATCTTTACTTTTTCTCCTTTTCGGTTTTTGGGGTACTTCAGGTTTCTCTTTTGGGATTTCAGGGAATTTCGCCTTTTTCTTATTCAGGTCCTCACCAAGTTTTTTGAGTATATCAGCTCTTTCCTGAGGGCCGGTATCTTTTGAGGGTTCAGGAATCAATGATTTTTCAAAATCATCCAATGTAATAGATCTCAGACTATGTGGATTGGTAGACCTGAGACTCCCAAGATTTTCATCCAGTTTACTTTTCAAAAAACTGAAAGGAGTATCGGATTCAATGATAAGTTTGAGCCATGATCTGTCAGGACTGGTTACAGCCGACCAATGTAAAAGCTCCTTAGAAGTCCCTTTTGTTTTTTCATATTCGAATTTTGCCAATAGAACTTTAGGAATCTGAAAATATGGGAAGGTTTCATGCCATTTGATGAGATGGGTGATATCCTCTTTCTGAAGCTGACTGCCTTTTCTTAATATATCAATGAGTTGGTGTGTATTCACTGCTTTTATGTTGAATGGTTACCAATATAATCATTTTTACCAATTGGCGACTGTGGCGGTAAAAATGTCCTGAAGGATCTGATCGAATATTTCTTCGATCAGTTGACTCTCCACTTGAAGAATGGAAGTGGTCCTGGGGTCATAATCTTTAAAGAATGAAAAAGATTTTTTAAGGCTATATTCGTCCTCTACAGTATTTTCGTAATCTACCTCAACTGATATGGTCAGCCGCATCTGCCCGGCCCTGTCAGGAAGATTTGGATCCGGGCTGGTAACGGTGGCCTGGGGAGTAATAGTATATCTGTTTATCGAACCCGAGAACTGCAGGTGCCCGTTGTTTCTGACCAATTCAAGCTGTGTATTTCGCTGGTAAAACTCCTTGAGGGATTCTGTAAATAGCTGTTCCATATTTGCCGGCCCACCTCCGGAATCATTGAAGAAATTTTCAACTGAAAAGGTCTGGATAAGGTCATAATTGATATTGGTGCCTGTGAAGCTGTAGCTTATCGAGCAGGCATTCAATATCAGTCCCATGAGGGAAATGAAGACAGATTTTCCGATCCTCCTATTCAATGTCATATTGTTTGATTTTTCTATATAACGTCCTTTCAGAGATTCCGAGATCTTTGGCCGCATATTTTCTTTTGTTGTTGTGTTTTCTCAGTGCCCGGATGATCATCTCTTTTTCCTTTTTTTCCAAAGATAGTGAGTTGTCATCTTCCTCATGGATGATATCTTCGATAGACTCGTCATCATAATTATCCATATCCTCCTTGGCATGTTGCTGATGGTCCAACACTAACGGGAGATTTGAAGATGGTGTGGAAAGTTTTGAATCTTCAAATGACTTTGGTGCATCAAGATCATCAAAAAGGGTTTGATGCTTGTTCATGATATTAGAACTCAGGCTTCCTGTTTGGTAAGTTTCCAAGACCAGTTTTTTCAGATCATTCATGTCCTTTTTCATATCAAAAAGGACTTTATACAGAATTTCTCTTTCTGAGAAATCACTGAATTCCTGACTTCCTCCTGAATTGGCCAATAAGGCCGGAAGCCTTACCTGCTCTGCAGGCAAATATTTTTTCAGTGTAGCCCCGTCTATTTCTCTCTCATGTTCAAGTAGGGAAATCTGTTCGGCGATGTTTTTGAGCTGCCTGATATTTCCGGGAAAAGGGAATTTCATCAATGCATTTTTAGCATCTTCATCCAGGGAGATGGGTTTGATCTTATATTTTTCCGAAAAATCAGTCGTGAATTTTCTGAACAGCAAAGCCACATCCTCTCCACGTTCTCTCAACGGAGGTACATAAATAGGCACAGTATTCAGCCTGTAATAGAGATCTTCCCTGAATTCGCCTTTTTCGACAGCCTTGATCAGATTGACATTGGTGGCTGCAATGACACGGACACTGGTTTTTAAAACTTTTGAAGAACCGACTTTGATGAATTCCCCGTTTTCAAGCACTCTCAGTAATCTTGCCTGTGTACCTAGAGGCATTTCTCCGATTTCATCAAGAAAGATTGAACCACCATCTGTGACCTCAAAGTAACCCTTCCTGGCCTCATGCGCTCCTGTAAAGGATCCTTTTTCATGACCAAACAGTTCGGAATCAATCGTTCCTTCAGGGATGGCGCCACAGTTGATAGCAATGAACTTTCCATGTTTTCTCAAACTGAGGGAATGGATGATTTTGGAAAAGGATTCCTTACCGCTTCCACTTTCCCCCGTAATCAATACTGTCATCTCCGTAGGTGCAGCTTGCATGGCTACTTGAATGGCATGGTTCAAAAGAGGGCTGTTGCCGATTATAGCAAATCTTTGCTTAATACTTTGAATTTCCTGAGATGTGATCATTTTTGTAATGGGATTTTCAAGAAACAACTTCTCCAAATAATGTTGCTGCTGAACAGTCAGTGATTTTAACCTTTACATAATCACCTTTATCAAATTGATGGTTTGGAATGATGACAACCTTGTTGGCAGAATTTCTTCCTTTTAGTTGTTCCTCGGACCTTTTGGATGTTCCTTCTATCAGGATTTCCTGTATTTTGCCTACATCCAGATTATTTCTTTTCAATGAAATGGCATTTTGTTTTTCAATGATTTCTGCCAACCTTCTTTTTTTGATGATCAAAGGAATATCATCTTTATATTTTTTGGCCGCCAATGTGCCTGGTCGTTCAGAATAAAAGAACATATATGAAAAGTCGTATTGTACAATATCCATCAAAGTAAGGGTATCTTGATGTTCTTCCTCAGTTTCGGTACAGAAACCCGCAATCATGTCCGAAGAAATTCCGCATTCCAAACCGAGGATTTCCCTGATTTTGGAAACTCTTTCCAGATACCATTCCCTGTCGTAGGTTCTATTCATCATTTCCAACACTCGGGAATTGCCGCTTTGAACAGGAAGGTGGATGTATTTGCAGATGTTGTCATATTTTTTCATGGTAAACAACACTTCGTCAGTGATGTCTTTCGGATGAGAAGTCGAAAACCGTACCCTCAGTTGTGGGCTGACTTTTGCTACCATCTCGAGAAGATGGGCGAAATTGATAACGGCAGAAACTTCTTCTTCTTTTTTATTCAGCCTTGCTTTGTTGTTTTCTTCAGGGGACCATTTGTAACTGTCCACATTTTGACCTAAAAGTGTGACTTCTTTATATCCTTTAACAAAAAGATCTTTGGCCTCCTCTACTATGGAGTAGGGGTCACGGCTTCTTTCCCTTCCACGTGTGAATGGAACTACGCAGAAAGAGCACATATTGTCACAGCCCCTCATAATGGAAATAAATGCACTGACTCCATTGGAGTTAAGTCTGACCGGTGAAATGTCCGCATAAGTCTCTTCTCTGGAAAGGAAGGTGTTTACGCCTTTGTGTCCATCTTCGGCAGATGAGATCAGATTTGGAAGATCCCTGTAGGCGTCCGGTCCGACGACCACATCCACAATTTTCTCTTCCTCCAACAGCTTTTCTTTCAATCGCTCGGCCATGCAACCTAGCACACCTATGGTCATTTCCGGTTTTGACTTTTTTAGGGAATTGAATTGGCTTAGTCTTTTTCGGACGGTCAGTTCGGCTTTTTCCCTGATGGAACAGGTATTCAAAAAAATCACATCTGCCTCTTCAAAGTCAGAAGTTGTATCATAACCGTTTTCTTTCATGATGGATGCGACTATTTCCGAATCGGAAAAATTCATCTGACATCCATAGGATTCAATATATAGTTTTTTTGATTTTCCGGTATTTTCGTCACCGGTGGTTTTGAAATCACAGGCCTGTGCCTCCACCGGTGCAATAATATCTATATCCTTAATAATGTTTTCCATTCTACTCAAATCTTTGGAGATGCGAAATTAACAAAATACCGACAAAATGACAGACTTTATAGAAGCATTTATCAAAACTGAAAAATCCATAATCAAGCAATGGAGAATCCTTCTTTTACTTTTTTGCCCAAAAGGGAAAAAGGTGAATCAGTTAATTATTTAGCCTGAAATTGATTTTGGTCTGATCATCTATCAGCAAACCAAATCGGGTTTGTTGTTCAATAGAACTGCCCAAATTGATCCTGTCCAAAAACTCCTGCCTGGAATCGGGTGTTGTTGTTCCCATGATTTGGTCAATTGTCAATTTCAGGAGGTATTCATTGGTATCCCCAAATGGTAAAAGTACTTTTTGGGTTATTTCTTGACCTCCGATATTCGGTATAAATCCATTGGTGAAATCAGACTGACCATCCCGATTGGTATCCATAAAGACGATCGGAAGGATGCCATAATCATTTTCAGGATTATCCTCATCCTGTAATGGTATAGAGCCCACATTTTTCCCGACAGTCACATCGCCCACCAGAAATACGTCCATATAAGGTTTCAGGCCGTTGATTATCAATTCACTCGCTGAAGCAGTTCTGTCAGAAGTGATGATATAAATCCTATTATTGGTCAATATAGACCCGAGGTTCTCTGATTTGCTTCTGAAATTACTTTTGACATCTTTAAAATCATCCAGACTGCTTAAAAAACTATTGAATTTTCGCCTTGAAAAGACATCCGTGCTACTTACTCCCGGTGCAATCAAACTGGCCAAATTAATGGCACTGCTGACAAATCCACCGCTATTGTATCTGAAATCCAAAATCAAATGGTCAATTCCTTCAGACTTGAACCTGGCAAAAATTTGGTCCATCTGATCATCATACCTGGTGGGATGTCCCTGTACTCCGGGAGCAAAGAAGTGATAAACCAAATATCCTATTTTTTGGTCACCTACTATAAACAGCGTATCCAGAAAAGTTGGATTCTCTGAAATAACGGTAGTTGTTAGGTCAGCTTGGGGGATTGCTGCAAAATTATCTGTCGCAGGGTCATATCTGAACGGACTGACAGAATGGTTTTCGGATCTTGCTGACAATAATTCTCTGAAATTTTCTATTGTCAACCTGATTCCGTTGATCCTTTCGATTCGGTCTCCTCTTTTCAATCCGGCTGCCTCAGCAGGGCTTCCTTTTTTGATATAGGTAATAAAAGCCACTACATTGTTGTTGGTCGCACTCTCTCTTGCCAGCAAAATTTCGTACCCAGCCTCTTGGGATACCCCTTGCAAATTGTCGATCAATTCCTGATAATCAGGGAAAATTGCTGAAAACCTGTCAGTGGGCCTAAAAAGCAATGATTCAAAATATTTTTCCGGTTCAGATGATATGGCGATGGGCCTGCGCATATCGTCCAACCAAAAATAAACCTGATCCATGACAGCCTTTATCCAAGTATTGATTTTGACATCCCCTTCAAGGGGCAAAGTATCTTCTTTATCTTTGCAAGAAGAAAAAATTAAGATAAATAAAAACGAAATAAGAATGGTGGACGATAAGTTTTTTGTAATCCGCTTCATAAGACTGTATTTGAATTGTTTATGCCAGAATCCAGCATGGAAATATAAACGATAAAAGTATAAGTCTGTTTATTTGTGCTTGTAAATATAAAAAGAATCTCAATATGAAGTATTGATGGTAATGTCTGCAGTTTTGCTGTCAAGCAACAGACCCTTTTCACATTTGAGGACCCTGTATGGGTATTTACGGAGGAGATCATGGTTATGGGTGGCCATCAATATGGCTGTTCCTTCTTTGTTGATTTCCTGAAAAAGCTTAAAAATTCCATCGGCCACATCAGGGTCAAGGTTGCCTGTGGGTTCGTCAGCTAGTAAAATGGTGGGATTATTGATCAATGCCCGGGCTATAACTACCCGCTGTTGTTCACCGCCTGATAGTTGATGTGGCATTTTGGTAGCGGCATCACCCAATCCTACTTTCAAAAGGACTTCCACCATCCTGTTTTTCATTTTGGATTTGTCCTTCCATCCTGTGGCCCTCATGACGAAGAAAAGATTTTCGGCCACAGTTCTATCAGGAAAAAGTTGAAAATCCTGAAATACAATTCCTAATTTTCTTCTGAGATAAGGGACTTCATTTTTTTTGATTTTTTCCAGTTGAAAACCTACAATTTCGCCATGACCCATTTTGAAAGGAAGGTCGGCGTATAGGGTTTTGAGCAGAGAGCTTTTTCCACTTCCTGTTCTCCCGATCAGAAACACAAATTCGTCTATGTCAATGGTGAAATTTACATCCTGTAATACAGCGGTCAAACCCTGGAAAATAAAGGCCTCTGAAACTTTGATAATTGGTTCTCCTCCGATCTGCATGTTATATTTCCAACTTTTGAAGTTTTCCGAACGGCAATTCATTGATCAAAGCTTCCAATGCTTCTTCTTTTCCCTCAAGACCAAATTTCTCAATATTTTTCATAGGTCGGTCCGCCCTGAAATATGCAACAAGAACAAAATTCTCATCTCTAATCTGGATGTAATCGGGTATTTTGGCTTTTCCTTTTACTTTGATGATATACATGGAAAAAGTTTTTTGAGAATTTTTATTGACTTTGGGGGATAATGGAATCTTGTCACATTTGTATTGGAAATTAAACGAAGCAAGGAGTCGCTGAAGTATCTCCATTTTCCCTGCTTCGTTTTATAATGAGTTTATTTCCCTGCTGCCTTGGCATGATCGGCAAGAAACTGCGCCAATCCCGAATCAGTCAATGGATGCTTTAGAAGACCTGTGATAACTTTTAACGGACAGGTTACTACATCGGCGCCAACTTCGGCGCATTTGATCAAATGCATGGAATGTCTAACTGATGCAGCCAATACTTGCGTAGCTAATCCATAATTTGCGTAAATATTGACGATCTGTTCAATAAGCTCTATACCATCAAAAGATATATCATCCAACCTTCCGATAAATGGGGAAACAAACGATGCTCCTGCTTTTGCTGCCAAAATTGCCTGTCCAGCAGAAAATATCAAGGTACAATTGGTTCTTATCCCTTCATTGTGAAAATATTTGAGGGCCTTTACACCGTCTCTGATCATGGGGATTTTTACTACGATCTTGTCATCGATTTTGGCAAGTTCCTTACCTTCTCTGATCATCCCCTCATAATCCGTCGCAATTACTTCAGCACTGACATTGTCATCCACGATATCGCAGATAGCTTTATAATGGGCCAATACATTGGCCTCTCCGCTGATGCCTTCTTTGGCCATTAGAGATGGATTGGTGGTTACACCATCCAGAACACCAAGGTCATAAGCTTCTTTGATTTCATTGAGGTTGGCTGTGTCGATAAAGAATTTCATTATATATATAGGATTTATGGTTTAAGATATTGACAAAGTTAAATGAATAAAGGGGAATTGGAAGGTTATAGAATTGTAAAATTGGAAAAACTTATCCGCTACGCCACAGGCGCACAGGCGTGGCTAATCACAAAATTTGAAAATTATTCTGTATTAGAGCCAATTGAGGAAATCGAATGGATGGGCAGGTATGGAGAAAAAAAAGAAGCGGCATCGCACCGCTACGACCGCCTACCCTTGCTTCCTTCCGGACCTGGGGGATTTAGCAGGAGCTGGTCGTGCCGCTAGTCAGCAAAGGTATATCAAAAATCTTCCTTTACAAACCTTATAGCCCAAATACAGGTAAAAATTATATAATATACTCTCTGTAAGGTTAAACTACCTTGGCAATGTTTTTGCATATATTTTGTTGAAAAATAAAATAATATTATGAAAAAGTCACTCCTATTAATATCGACAGTCTTTTTGTTAGGTTCATGCGCGATTTTCGGACCTATCCCCGAGTTTTCCAAGGGTATGTCCGAAAGGAAATTTCTAAGACAAAATAGAGATGCAGTCCTAAGTGGAATAGATGGCGACGTCCTGACTTACAGGGTCAATAGAGGTGAAAGATTCTACGTCCTTGCGACATTTGAAAACAACAAATTGATTTCACTTGAAGAAAGGGAAGCTTTTCCGGCATGGATGGATAACAGGCCTGTAGATGGTAATGATAACAGAAGAGATTTTTAGGATTCAAGATGGATACCCCTTATATAAAAACCCGGCATTTTTAAATTCCGGGTTTTTTTGTCTGTTTTCGTTTTTAACAAGAAATATCGTTCTAGTCAATAATAAAATTATTTCACTAAGTTTACGATGTTTCATGCAACAACATTATTCCCATAATATGCCATGAGGAAATTCATTTCCTACCTTTATCTCGCTGTAATACCCATTATCGGTTTTTCTTGTATTCCCAATAAAAAGGTCATTTACTATCAAAATCTTGAAGGAAACAAAGCCATTGCTGACGGGGAACTGATTAGCTATGAATTGCCTGAATACCGGCTACAGTTCAATGATATCATAGATATTCAGATACAGACTGTGGAGGATATTCTTGAGAAGGGATTCTCGTCAAAGATTCAAAGCGAAAACAACAATGCGATTTTCGGGCAAATAGCACAGTCAGGTGGTGATGTTTATTATATGACCGGTTATACTGTCGATAAAAGCGGTTTTATAAGAATGCCTCTTTTAGGAGAACTGAAAGTCAATAATCTTACTTTGGATGAAGTACGTAAATTGGTGGAGAGAGAAATAGCTGCTTACGTTACCTCTGAAATCTTTGTCCGGGTAAAATTAGGAGGGATCAGGTTCTCATCTTTGGGTGAATTCAGAAGGCCCGGTAAATATGTTGTCCTTCAGGACAGATTGACCATATTTGAGGCGATAGCCCAAGCCGGTGATCTCACAGCAGTTGCCAAAAGAAATGAAGTATTATTGGTAAGACAGTACCCGGAAGGCACAAGATTACACCGGATCAACCTCAATGACAGACAGATTGTACAGTCACCGTTTTATTTTATTCAGCCCAATGATCAGATATATGCAGAACCAATAAGGGCCAGGCAAATAGGGGCAAGCGATAGTTCCGCCCAATCTGTCGCTCTGATAATTTCATCAATCACCGCAGCCACTTTGATATTAAGCATTATTTTAAGGTAATATGAATACAAATAACCCTTATCCGCTTTTTACTGACCCCTTCTTGCCTCCTCATGAAGATGATGTCGAGTTAAAAGTGGTGTTGTTCAATTACCTTAAATATTGGCCCTTTATTTTATTGAGTGCACTCATTTGCCTTTTTGCGGCCTTTTTGTTCAATAAATATGCATCGCCAATATACAAGGTTGAATCCTCAGTAATTGTTGCCGACGAACCACAGGCCTTGGGAGCTGATTTATTTGATGCTGTGGGTCTTTTGCCCATCAAGACCAATGTTGAAAATGAGATTGGAATCTTGAAGTCGTATTCATTGGCAGAGGAAGCAATTTCTGCCTTAGGACTTGATGTATTTTATTATACAGAGGATTATTTTATCAGTAAGCAGATTTATTCAAATCCCCCAATTTATGTCGATGTGGACTGGAACCATTTTCAAGCGGTATCGGGTAAAATCAGCATTGAGGCGATAGGCGATGAGCAGTTTGTCATTGACTGGGAAGCAAATGAGTATGATATTTTCAATCCTTCCGACCCTTTTTATAAAACCCTGGCTGAGGATCTTCCTGATTTTAAAGCTTCCTATATCTTTGGGGAGACAGTTGAAAATGAAATTTTGAAGATTAAAGTAGAGAATAAATCAGCGAAAAGAGGGGACAAAATATTAATTCAATTGATGGATACACCATCATTGGCACTTTTCCTAAGAGAAAAAATCAACGTAGCTCCTATCAACAAGCAGGCTTCTATATTGAATATTTCTTTGGAGACCCCAGTCAGAAAATTGGGAGAAGAATACCTCAACATGCTGATGGAGGTTTATCTTCAGAGAGAACTGAAAGAAAAAAACAGGGCAGCTGAGAATACCATCAGGTTTATAGAAGACCAATTAAGCGGTATTTCAGATTCCTTGGCCTTTTTTGAAGGAAACCTAGAAAGATATAGATCCCAAAACAGAACATTTAATCTCAGTCAGGAGGGTACGCAGATTTTCAGTCGCTTGCAGGAACTTGAAAAAGATAAATCCATGGCCGAGATCAATCTGAAATACTTTCAGAGTTTGCAGAATTATATTACCAATGACGATGTGCAGAACCTGATGGCTCCTTCCATATCAGGCAGCACAGATCCATTGCTCCAGAATTTGGTTGTAACATTGAGTGAATTACAGGCTGAGAAGTCACGGTTATCTTATAACTTCTCAGATCAAGCTCCAGCAATGAGAGAAATCAACAATCAAATCCGGAATAACAAAAAAGCTTTGCAGGAAAATGTCACTTCTTTCATACAGAACTCCAATACTTTTCTAACAGAAATAAATGCCCAGATCAGAAAAGTCGAAAGAGAAATCAATGTTTTACCTGAAACAGAAAGAAGGTTGCTGGGGATTCAGAGGAAATTTACCGTCAATGAAAACATTTATTTATACCTCCTGCAAAAAAGGGCCGAATCAGAAATTACCAGGGCTTCCAATATGCCCAAAAATGCCATTCTAGATTTTGCAAGAGCAGGTCAAAAACCCGTTTTCCCCCTAAAAATTATCAACCTGATCATCGGGTTCTCCATTGGGCTGTTTTTTTCAATTGGATATATTACTATCAGGGATTTTTTGAATACAAAGATTGAGGATCCAAAGGAACTTGAAAAACAGATTAAAACACCTTTGATAGGAATGATCGGCAGAAATCTGGGAAGTGACCCAAAGCCTGTTTTACATAATCCAAGGTCCTCGGTAACTGAATCTTTCAGGAACATAAGAGCTGATATGTCCTATTTGAGTCCAAACAAAGATCATTTGACCATACTCTTTACTTCAAGTATTTCGGGAGAGGGCAAGACTTTTGCATCGATCAATATGGCCTCTGTTTATTCTCTTTTAGGAAAAAAGACAATATTAATAGGGCTTGATCTCAGAAAGCCCAAGATTGCTGAAGAGTTTGGATTCAGCAATGATATCGGAATAAGTACCTGCCTGAGTAAAGGGATGCCATGGAAAGAGGTGGTCAAATCTACTCAGTATGACAATCTTGATGTTATTCTTTCAGGGCCTATTCCGCCCAATCCAGCTGAATTACTCTTGCAGGACAAGTTTTCACAGATTATGTCAGAAATAAAAAAGGAGTATGATGTAGTAATATTGGATTGTCCGCCTGCAGGTCTTGTCTCAGAGACCAAGGAGCTTTTCAACTTTTCTGATGTCAACTTTTATATTTTCCGACAGGGATTTTCACATAAAAGCCATATGCAGGTACTCAATAACCTCATTGAAAAAGGAGGGGTCAATAAAGTCTATGCCCTACTCAATGATGTACACATCGATAAAGGATACGGTTTTGGTTATGGATATGGCTACGGATATGGCTATTCCAGTCATTATGGCTACCATGACGAAATCGAGTTGCCTTGGTGGAAAAGAGCATTGAGGAGAAGGTGAGGGAGAGGCGAGATCCGAGAAGCGAGAGACGAGAAGCGAGATTTTAGAAACAAAGCCTGCCCCGAGTATCGGGGAGACAAGAGCCAAAAATCAAGAGGAGAGAGCCGAGATGAGAGAAGCGCGAATCGAGAGAAGTGAGACCTTCAATTAAGAGTGAAGGATAAAGCTTAAGGTAGGATTTGATTAATAAAAGTCCTGTACCGGAATTTGGGAGTGAATTTTGAATAATTTCTCCACCATGGTGGATTGAAAATTTAAGAGCTAGTGGTCTTGTATTGGTTCTTTAAGGCATGCAGGTCTATTTCTAAATCTAAATTCTAAAATCTAAAATCTTCCCTCACCCCTGTGGGTCAGGTGGCGAAGCTGTATAAAATTGAAAATGAAAACTGCTGAAATTAAGAAAATACAAATGGTTGATCTCCGGTCTCAGTATGAGAAAATCAAGCCTGAGATAGATGCAGCCATGCAGGAAGTGATCGATCAATCTGCTTTTATCAATGGTCCCCAGGTCAGGTTTTTTGCCGAGGAATTGCGCGAATATTTGGCTTGTAATTATGTAATAACATGTGGTAATGGCACAGACGGATTGCAGATTGCAATGATGGCATTGGGATTTAAACCCGGAGATGAAGTCATTGTTCCAGCTTTTACCTATGTCGCGGCCGTTGAAGCCATTGTGCTATTGGGACTAAAGCCTGTTTTTGTCGATGTCGATCCTTGGACCTATCAGATAGATGTTGATCAGATTGAAGAAAAAATTACAGATAAAACAGTTTGTATCATTCCAGTCCACTTATTTGGTCAGTGTGCTGATATGGAGAAAATCATGCAGTTGGAAGAGAAATATCAACTCAAAGTGCTGGAAGACGCTGCACAATCTATTGGGGCTGAATATATCTTTGAAGATGGTAAGAAAATGCAATCCGGAACAATAGGGGATATAGGGGTCACTTCATTTTTTCCTTCCAAAAACTTAGGTTGTTTCGGTGATGGAGGCGCAATGATGACCAATAATCCTGAGTTATCCGAAAAGATGAGGATGATCGCTAGCCATGGTCAGAAAAGAAAATACATCCATGATGCCATTGGGGTCAATTCAAGATTGGATACTGTGCAGGCTGCGGTTTTAAGGGTTAAATTAAAGTATCTGGATGGTTATATTAAGGAGAGAAATAAGGTAGCAGACAAATATGATGCAGCATTTAAGAACCATCCCAATCTACAAATCCCTGTTAGGATGAGGAATTCTTCCCACGTTTTTCACCAATATACTTTGAGGCTCAAAGATGTGGAAAGAGAATCCTTTTCAAAATATCTGGATGAAAAGGGAGTACCTACCATGGTTTATTATCCTATGCCCGTCCATCTTCAGGAAGCATACAAATTCTTAGGTTATAAATATGGCGATTTCCCGGTTTCAGAAGCATTGTGTCAGGATGTGATTTCCCTTCCCATGCATACCGAAATGGAGGAAGAACAACAGCCTTATATCATCAAATCGATAAACAGTTTTTTCGAATGAAGGATTATTTCGCCCACGAAACAGCTGTGATTGATGAAGGCTGTCAAATCGGAGAGGGGACCAAAATCTGGCATTTTTGCCATATCATGCCCAATTGTGTCATAGGAAGGAACTGTAATATTGGCCAGAATGTAGTTGTTTCACCGCAGGTTGTCTTAGGAGAAAATGTCAAGGTTCAGAACAACGTATCCATCTACACCGGAGTAACCTGTGAAGATGATGTTTTTCTGGGACCTTCCATGGTGTTTACCAATGTCACCAATCCAAGGTCAGCCATCAACAGGAGGGATCAATATACCAAAACCCATGTTGGTAAAGGCGCTACGATTGGGGCGAATGCCACTGTAGTTTGCGGCAATGATATCGGTGAATATGCTTTTATCGGTGCAGGTGCTGTCATTACCAAAGAAGTTCCACCATACGCTTTAGTTGTGGGCAATCCTGCAAGGCAGATAGGTTGGATGAGTGAATATGGTCATAAATTGGAGTTTGATAAGGAAGGTAAGGCTGTTTGTCCTGAATCGAGGGATTTGTATTTCCTGAGAAATGGTAAAGTTGAGAGACCTTAAAAGAGGTAGGTAGAAAAAGATGATTATTGATAAATTGTGGTGCCTTTAGGCATGCCCGTCCGGGAGGCGGGTACAACATATATTTTCTACCTAAAGACACTGCCTCTAAATCAAAATACCTTTTCTACCGATATTATGTCCCTAAAGAGACGAAATTAAAAACTAATTTTAAACCCTTCAAACGATATATATTGAAAAATTTTGCATTGATAGGTGCGGCGGGATTTATTGCCCCCAGGCATATGAAAGCGATTAAGGACACAGAGAATCAATTACTGGCAGCTTTTGACAAATTTGACTCTGTCGGAATTATGGACAGTTATTTTCCTAAAGCTGATTTTTTTACTGAGTTTGAGCGCTTTGACCGCTATGTAGAAAAGCTTAAAAGGTCAGAAAATAAAATTGATCTAGTCAGTGTTTGTTCCCCTAATTACCTGCACGATGCCCATATCCGGTTCGGTTTAAGGCTTGGTGCGGATATTATATGTGAAAAACCACTAGTATTGAATCCATGGAATATTGATGGGCTGAAGTTGGTAGAGGAAGAGTCAGGTGCCAGGATTTTCAATATCCTGCAACTTAGGCTTCATCCGGCCATTATTGCATTGAAAAAAAAGGTTGATCAAGGACCGAAAGACAAGATTTACGAT
>NZ_JBGTCA010000480.1:0-8391 GCF_041749095.1 Aquiflexum sp.
AAACCACTCCCACAAAATCCTACTCACCTTCCTTTGCAATTCATAGGCAGCATTGTCATCCTCCCATCTTTGGTCTTCATTGTTTTTGGTGGCTATATAAAAAACATAATCTCCCTTTGGGGCATTGACCATCACCAATTCTGATTTTGAGGCATTGACCATTCCCTGTTTGGATGCAGTCTGAATATGGGGAGGAATAGCAGAGAGTGAATATTCGTCAATAAATACATTCGTCATCAAGCGGTACATCCTATCGGAAGCTTCCTTACTCACTATTTCACCCTTTCTGATTTTCACCAACAGTTGGGCCATTTCCCTTGGAGTGGTCTGACCCCAACCGTACACTTTCCAGATTTCCTCCCTATTAGGAGTCCTTGAATTGACCCTTGTATGCTTTAACCCCAACTCCTCCATAATTTCGTTGATCCTTTCACCTCCACCTGCTAATGCCTGACACCAAAGGGAGGTGGTATTGTCACTGTAGCTGATCATCAATGACATCAAAACACTGAGTTCTGTCTCTGTACTGTCCTTGAAAAACTGCATCAGACCGGAACCGCCGTATTTGATGGAATCTCTATAAACCAATTTCTGATGGTTCTCCAATTCACCCTTTTCAATTTTGTCCATCACGCCAACTAAAATCGGGACTTTTACAATACTGGCTGTTGGGAAAATGGTATCTGCATTGATGGCAACCTCCTCATCGGTCTTGAGGTTGTAAACATAAATCCCAACTTCACCCTTGAAATCCATTATTTCATGTTCAAGAATGTCCTGAAGGGTCTCTTTTTGACCATATCCATTAAAACCCGAAAAAAGAATTATCAAAAGACAGAAAGTGAAGCGCATAAGATTTGTTTAATTTGTCAGGAATATATCCTGATAGAAGTTCAATTCCAAAATTTTGACAATGGAGATAAAAAGTGTGAATGATCAAAAAAATGACTATCGCCCAGATTTATTGATTTTTTTGATTGCAATTCCTATCATCAGCGCTATTAATTTTCATCTTACCTATTCCAATATTCAGTTAAATCTATTTTTTCTGACTCGATTTTTGATTGATACAATTCAGGGATATTTTGCCTGGTTAATTGTAAGATTGTTGATTATCAGTCTTGACAAAAAAATCCCATATGAACCAAAACCGCTTTACAGAATATTGATCCAAACCATTGTGACCACTATTTCAGGTTTGTTTTTCATAGCTTCTACTACAGAAATTCTCAGTCTGATCGTAAAAAATGAATGGGCTCCTTTAAATTTTTATACCCAGGACTTGTTGATCATCAGCATTTGGTTTTTGGTCATCAACGGTTTTTATGTTGGAATGTATTTTTACAGGCAGTGGGAAATGAATTTGTCTGCATCCAAGTCAGAAGGATTAATCCAGGAAGGAATAGCTGTAAAAAGCGGTAATCAGAACCTTTTGATCAGATTTGATGAAATTTTGATTTTTGAAGTGGAAATAGATTATGTTATTCTTAGAGATGTTTCCGGCAAAAAATACTTTCTTGATCTTTCTCTTGATAAAATTGAAAAGAAAGTCCCTCCAATCATATTTTTCAGAATCAACAGACAGGTTCTTGCACACCGACAGGTGATTAAGGGATTTAAAAAAATTGAAAATGGTAAACTGTTGGTTCAATTGATTCAGACATTGGACATCGCCAATGATTTGACTATAAGCCGAACCAAAGCAGCTGCATTTCGCTCTTGGTTTTTACCGCAATAGATACATTTCAAGGAGAAATCTCTAACAGTTCACCGATTCCAAATCAATTTTTACGCATTCAAATTTTAACCAATCGTAAGTTTGGGAAAAATAAATGCTATGAAAACTACCACAATGTTGATTGTCTTTTGCTTCCTATTATCATGGAATCAGGCAATTGCACAATCTGAAAACCAAAAAAACTACAGGAATTTCCCCATTGTACTGACCTTACAGTTCCATGCGCTTTCCATGCCAATCAAGGATATGAAATCCAATCTCAAAAATGTTGGCTTTGGGATTGGCACTGAAGTCAGTCATAACGGTTCGCATAATTGGGCACAGCAGTTTGATATCATTTGGATCAAAAATAGAGGCATTGGAAATGGAATTCTATTTTCTACCCAAACTGCTTGGAGGCCGATGGTTGTCGGAAACGTCTATTCTGAAGTAAAAGCAGGAATTGGATATATGATCGGATTTAGGCCTTCGGAGTCTTTTACCCAAAAGGACGGAAACTGGATTTCAGTAGGAAAAAAAGGAAAGGGAATGCTGACTTTACCTCTGGGAATTGGAATGGGGTATTACAATCATTCCCAAAACATGTTTGTTTCGCCTTTTTTGGGGTACCAGTTTATGTTGGTAAAAAACTACAATCTTGACCTACCCTTTGTGCCACAATCCCTTTTACAAATGGGTGGAAGAATCCATCCTGATTATTCAAAATTAGGAGAAAACTAAACCACTATTTCTTATGAAAACACTTGTATTGATAGCCTTTACCTTTTGGTTTACCTCTTTGATGGTCATGGCACAGGGCTTTGAAGTTCAAACCTGTAATGAAGCCCCTGACTTATATGCTTCGGCCAAAATTTCAGAATTGCAGTCTATTCTGGATCAACTGACCCACAACAAAGTCCCCGGTGCAGTGGCAGCAATTTGGGATGAAAGCGGCTATTGGGAAATCAGCAGTGGCTATTCTAAAATCGAAGGCCAAGTCCCCATGCAAACCTGTCACCTTCACTACATTCAAAGCATCACCAAAACCTATATGGCAGTCAGCATACTCCAACTTTCTGAGGAAGGAAAAATAGCCCTTGACGAGCCTTTCATTCATTACCTCCCTTCTAATTTGACAGATGGAATTCCCAACAGCGACAAAATCACTGTCCGCATGTTGCTCAACCATACTTCCGGAATCCGGGAATACAATGATGACCCCACTTACGTGACCCGGTTATTGCAAAATCCCAATCGTATTTTCCAACCTGAAGAATACCTGGATTACATCAGGGGTAAAAAACCTGATTTTGAACCGGGCAGCAAATATTCTTATAGGAATACAAATTACCTTATTTTGGCACTGATTGCTGAAAAGATCACGGGCAACCATAAAGCTTATATGAAAGAAAAGATTTTCAAACCATTGGGCTTAAAAAATACATTTTACCGGATTGAACAGGGGGATTCTTATGGGGATAAATTGGTCAACAGTTATTGGGACAGGTACAGCAACAGTATTTTGGAAAATGTCTCTGTACTCCAAAACAGCAATGTAGTCTCCATGATTGGAGATGATGGCACCATCACTACTCCAAAAGAGGCAGTGATTTTTTTGAAAGGCTTTATTGAAGGAAAATTGCTGTCAGAAAGCTCAATGGAAATGATGCAGGAATGGGTATTGAACAGAGATGGGAAACCTGTTTATGGCCTTGGCTTGAATACTACCCTGTTTCAAGGTTTTGAGGGAATAGGCCATAGCGGAGGGGGATTGGGTTCAGGAAGCCAACTATACTATTTTCCCAAAAAAGACCTGTATATATTCTTGGCTGTCAACATGGGTACTGTGACTCAAAGTCCTATTCATAAAGAGGTTGAGAAGATTCTGGATGAAGTTTATCGGGTTATTCTTAATTGATTTAGCTATGTTTTTTATTCCATTAGTTCGTTAATCTTATTTTGCCACTCGTCCTCAAATACTACCTGAAATTCAAAGTCGTGGTCAGGTTTTCCTTTATAATGCAGTGTTGGAAAGTGATTAATTTTTCTCGTTTTTTGACTTTAAAGCTTTTTGCTTATCACTTTCAATCTTCTTTATACTTTCTTCTGTTGGTAAATCTTCCGGCATTGTTCCTCCTAACTCTTCAATGGTTTGACGTACTTTTTTACCGACTTCATAATGCGTTTGATTGGCTTTTTGTTTACCCTTTATGTTTTCTCTTTTCAGTTTTTCTTCCGTCTGAGTGGCCCGGAATAAGTTTGCTGCCAACTCAGTACTTCCCATATGGTCAAGAATGTTTTGGCTTTTCTTCAAACCTTTTTTGGTGTGAATTTCTTTTGCTCCCAAACCATTATACAAACCCATGTAGCGGTGATTTTGGAAGACTGCATATTCCCAAGGTTGAATTACTCCTGCTTTTTTGGCAGCATCAGCTAATTGTTTGTTGTGTTCTGCCATTTCTTTTCGAAGGAACAATCGTTTTTCTTCTTCCGATTGAAGTTTTCCAAATTGTTCTTCTAAAACTTCTTGTTTACGGGTTTGAATGGCAAAATAGGTTTGCCCTAAAGCAACTACCTCTTTTGATGGATCAGCATTTTGAACTATCAAATAACAAGCATATCTAGAGAGGTGAATATCTCCAATATCTCTTTTAGCTCCAGAGCCAATTTCAACCAATTTCTCCACACAGGGAAAATGGTCGTCTGACTCTTGTCCTGAATTTTTGCAAGATTGTTTTGCCTTTTCAATTACATTAAGGAATTTATCCCATTTGTTATATTCCAACACTTCATACAATTCCCTTGCACTCCAATATTCCTGACCAATTTCATTGGTGTATTTTATTTGTTCAAAAGTTGAATGTGTAGTCATATTATTTTCTTTTTGTCTTATTATACTTAACTTTTTCCTCCTCCACCAGCAAAGCTTCCAAAGCCACATCTTCGTCCGCTAACTCATACACTAACTTGTCAAAAAGCCAAGATTAAAGAAAGTCGTTTTCATGGATTTTTATAGTCTTTGATTTAGGTGGTTTAAAAAAACCTTCCAGGTTTTTCGTGAATTGGTTTTGTTAACAATTTCAGGAATTGAAACCTGGAAGGTTAATAACAAATCCCTACTTCACCCAATTCACTTTCCCCTTGACCACATCCCTTGAATTGCCTCCGACCATGATCTCAAATTCTCCCGGTTCCCAATCAAAATCAAGGTCATAATTGTAGAACTTCAAATCTTCGGTGCTAATTTCAAAAGTGATGATTTTGGACTCTCCTGCTTTTAAAGGAACTTTCTGAAAGCCTTTCAGTTCTTTCACAGGTCGGGTTATACTGGCTACCAAATCCCTAATATACAATTGGACCACTTCTGACCCATCATATTTCCCGGTGTTTTTCAAGTTCACACTTACCTGAAGTTTTTGATCTCCTTTCAGGTCAGTATTGCCAAGTTTCAGGTCACCATATTCAAAAGTGGTATAACTCAAACCGTACCCAAATGGATATAAAGGATCATTGGAAACATCAAGGTAATTGGATCGGAATTTTTGAAACCATTCACCTTCGGGTAACGGTCTTCCGGTATTCTTGTGGTTGTAGTATATCGGTACCTGACCCACATTTTGTGGGAATGTGGCTGTAATCTTCGCCGATGGATTTACATCACCGAACAGCACATCGGCAATCGCATCCCCGGCCTCCGAACCTGCAAACCATGCATTGAGAATCACAGGCATATTTTCATCTTCCCACTTCAATGCCATCGGCCTTCCGGTAAACAACACCATGACTACCGGCTTCCCTGTTTCCAACAATGCTTTCAGTAATTCTCTTTGCTTTTCGTCCAATTCGATATTGGTCATGCTTGAGGCTTCACCGGTCATCTCAGCGGATTCACCCATGGCAGCCACGATCACATCCGCATTTTTGGCAACTTCCAAAGCTTCCTCTATCAAAACAGAGGCAGGTCTATTGTCCCTATAAGTGGGTTTTCCAAAAATACTTACCCTAGATTCCAACAGCGAATCAGCCACCACATTAGCGCCCTTGGCATAAATGATTTTAGCCCTATCCCCAACTGCATTTTTCAAACCATCATGGAGGGAAACTGATTCTTCGAATTTACCGGCAACACTCCATGTTCCGGTCATGTTTTCCCTGTTGTCCGCAAGGGGGCCAATCAGGGCGATGGTACCTTTCTTTTGGATTGGCAGGATACTGCCTTCATTTTTGAGAAGCACAATGGACTGAGAAGCTATTTCTCTTGCTATTTTCCTGTTTTCAGGGGTGAAAACTTCCTTCTTTGCTCTTTCAGCACCGGTATAACGGTAAGGATCATCGAATAGTCCGAGTTTGAATTTGGCAACCAAAATCAACCTAGCAGCATTTTCAATCTGTTTTTCAGTCACCTTGCCTTCTTTCAGGGATTTCTCCAGAGTGGTCAAAAAGCCTTCCCCAACCATATCCATTTCCACTCCTGCATTGAGTGCCATAGCAGACACGGTCTGCAAATCTCCCAAGCCGTGGTCAATCATCTCATTGATGGCAGTGTAATCAGTCACTACAAAACCATCGAAGCCCCACTGATTGCGGAGAACCTCCGTCATCAGCCATTTATTGCCACTTGCAGGAATCCCATCAATATCGTTGAAGGATGTCATCACAGACCCTACCCCGGCCTCTACGGCTGCTTTGTAGGGAAGGAAATATTCATTGAACATTTTCTGCCTGCTCATATCCACTGTATGGTAATCCCGTCCGGCCTCAGGTGCGCCATATAAAGCGAAGTGTTTGACACAGGCCATAATGGTATTATTGAGACTGAGGTCATCCCCTTGGTAGCCTTTGATCATGGCTTTGGCAATCCGGGCCCCCAAATAAGGATCCTCTCCGTTTCCTTCAGAAACCCTTCCCCATCTTGGGTCTCTTGATACATCTGTCATCGGAGAAAAAGTCCAATTAATACCATCGGCACTGGCTTCTATGGCTGCAATCCTTGCGGATTTTTCTATCAGTTTCATATCCCAACTGCTGGATATCCCCAAGGGAATGGGAAAAACTGTTTCATACCCGTGGATCACATCCATTCCAAAAAGCAATGGAATACCCAAGCGGCTTTCCTCCACTGCAACTTTTTGGACATCCCGGATCTTTTCGGCTGTTTTTATATTGAATAAACCTCCGACTTTCCCGGCCTTGATTTTTTCAGCAATATTTGAACTGGCCGCCTGCCCTGTTGTAAAATCACCTGCCGCAGGAAGGTTGAGTTGACCGAGTTTTTCTTCCAAGGTCATCAAAGAAAGTATTGAATCTGCTTTCTGAACAAATCGCTCCTCAGTGGTAGTCTGGCCTATTGAAGGATTATAGACCGACATGGCTATAACGATACTGAAAAGAATTAATCCTGTATTTTTCATAGTGTCAATATATTGATTTTTGGGTTATCTGAAGTCTGTGACTTCGGATTTTTGAGTATTGTTAGATTCTTGAATCTCATGTCTTAAGTCCCCGATACTCGGAACAAGCTTTAGTTCTTGTCTCTTGGTTCTTGTTTCTTGGTTATATCGTCCGTAACTACGGTACTTTGATGACCCGATATCATTTCAAACCCGGCAATAAATTACCGGGCTATAATTTCGGTCATGCCTATGGCATTTCTCCATACCGTATTTCTGGCCTCTTGGCTCCCCGTGCCGATAGCTATCGGTACGGGACAGGCTTTAGTTCTTGGCTCTTGTTTCTTGGCTCCCCGATACTCGGGGCAGGCTTTGTATCTTGGTTCTTGTCTCTTGCATCTCCTTTCATCTTTCAAACCCCAATTTTTCCAATCCCTCCTGTATCTCTGGACTGCTCATAAACAAATCCCATAGCAGCCCACTGCGATGGTTCTCGATCATCACCACAATAGGCCCCTGATCAATTGCCAGATATCTTTGGGGAAACCAATTCTCTGTTTCGCTGAAAGCATCATAGAACCCATATTCACCGAATAACTTATCTCCGAGATTTTCATACCAATGCCGCATGGCCTGCATGGAATATTCGGGAGTGTAAGGAAAAGATGAAAGTGCTGCGGTCGGTGTAATAACACCCCGATCCCGGTTTTCTCCCGGAGCATGGCCCGCATATCCTTTTACAGAATAGCTTGCAGTTAAGCCCCAACTTTCAGGCCCGTAACCTTTATAACCTAAAGGGTTATCCACGCACCAAGCCCGGTTGATTAAGGTATGGTTGGTATTGTGTTCCCAATAATCTGCATATTGGTCTCTGAGTCCTCTGGGATCCAAACCCACGTAGGAGTAATGTGCCCAAAACAAGGGTCCTCCGTATTCTTCAGTCCCATTGTGCCGAAGTGCCAAATGATAGCCATAAGCCTCATGGTCCGGGTCATTCCTGATATCTCCGCCTCTGTTCCATCCTTGATGGTAAACCGAAGCAGGGACATCATGAGTGGGGGATGAAGCTGCCAAGATATACATGATCTGACATTCATTATAGCCCCTCACCCCAAAATTCATGTCCCAACCATGGTTGGGACTCCAATGCCAATAAAGTATATCCTCGCCCCCTTTGGTATGCCAGTCAAATTCGACCGCTCTCCAAAGCTTGTCTATCCTTTCTGCCAAGGCCTGTTCATTTTCGTTGCCGTCTTTGAAGTATTGTCGCACGGTCAATAATCC
>NZ_JBGTCA010000481.1:0-2575 GCF_041749095.1 Aquiflexum sp.
GACATCCACATTTTTGATCAAATTGACATTCAAAATCCCGACCGGGCCTCCTGAGGATCCCTGAGTGGCAAAGTGGTTGATTACCGGCACTTCGATTTCATCGATAAAAAACTTGTTCTCATTGGGTGCGCCTCCCCTTATGATGATATCATTTCTGAAACTCGCTGTACTTGCTACACCTGGCAAAGATTGGATGACTCGACTGATGTCCCTGTTGCCACCAGGATACCTCTCAATTTCATTGGTATTCAGCCTTCTTACAGAAATAGGCGTTTCATCCGACCGTGTAAAGTCCGCGTCAACCGTCACCTCGCCCAGTACGGCTTCTTCTTCCCTTAGGTCAAAATCTAACCTTACAGCCCTTGCCCTAGTCACCTGAATTTCAAAAAATGTTTTTGACCGAAAACCCACAAAACTTGCTCGTATATTATAGAGCCCTGGCGGAATATTGGTAATGATATAATTCCCATCCTCATCCGAAACTGTACCGATATCGGTATCCATTACCACTACATTGGCAAAAGGAACTCCCTCATTGTTGACAGGATTGAAAACACGGCCCCTTACCTCCCCTTCCTGAGCATGAGCACTCAAAACCGTAAATGAAATCAGAAATAGTATAAATGAAAGTCTCATCTAAAGGAATTAACAATATTACATAAATCAATACTCTGACATATTGTTTAAAAAATCCCTGTTTTTAAATGAGTAAAATCTAAGCTTCATTAACAATGCCGGTTATGTGACATGTTGGTGCGCAAAATGCCAGTAAATATTATTTTTATCAAAATCTTGCCATGAAACTCAAATATCCGGTACATCGGACTTCGGACTTCGGACTTCCGACCTGTTTGAAATAGAATATTGGGTTACTGTCAAAGAAGCTGATAATTCCTTTTCTTGATAGTCCTCCTTGATTTTCCACAGCCTCCACCAAGGTGTCCAGGGAGCATCGTGATGTTCATAGTGGTATCCAAAAAAGTAACACGAAATAAAAGCCCAAAGATGATTTTTTGATTGGGTTTTGGAATGGTGCTTGTTCTTGGATTCACCCATGTGGGGCAGATAGGTCCCAAAGTAAAACAACTGCAAAGTGGATAGGATGGCCGGTAACATCCAAAATACTATGAGATTTTCTGTAGGAATGAAAAGTTTCAGGATATTGAAAGTTATGGCCATCAGCAGAATCTGCCAGACGGAAACATATTGTTTGATAAAGCTAAAATACCAAATAAAGAAATTCCCGGAAGGATGGTAATCAGGATCTTTATCTGTAGCGACAAACCGGTGATGTTCATGGTGCTTAGGAAAAAGTCTCCAATAAAAATTATAGGAAAACAGGATTGCCGCAAACCAACCTATCCCATGATTCAGTTTTTTATTGGAAGAAACAATGCCATGCATGGCATCATGGGCCGTGATAAACAGTCCTGTATAAAGATGGGTCTGAACCAAGATACCGATATAAGTAATGGGGCTTGACCAGTTCAGATCAATCGAAAGCAAAAAAACCAGTGATGCAAACCATAGAAAAATCACTGTAAACGCAATGATTACACCTTTTGGGTCAACGGAATCTTTATAGGTAGCTATTGGTATCACTTTGTAAAGGTAGGAAAGAAATCGATGCGCTAAAAAGCTGCAATCTTTTCTTTCACTTGTTCCATAAGCCACATAGGTGTAGAAGTTGCACCACATATTCCTACGCTATCATTTACTTCAAACCATGTATTGTCAACTTGTTCAGGATTTGATACAAAAAAAGTATGTGGATTTTTTTCCTTGCAGACATTGTACAGGACTTTGCCATTGGAAGACTTGGTTCCGCTCACAAAAATGATTTTATCGAATTTCTCAGCAAAAGTTCTTAATTCTTTGTCCCTGTTTGAAACCTGTCGGCAAATGGTATCATTTGTATTGACAGTAATTCCATTTTCTTTCAACACCTCATTGATCTCATAAAATTTGTCAGTACTCTTGGTAGTCTGACTGTAGAGGGTCATATTTTTGGGCAAACTTGGTAGGTCCAACTCATTGATGTCCTGAAAAACCACAGCCTTATTGTTGGTCTGACCCAATAGACCTATCACCTCTGCATGCCCGTGCTTACCATATATGTAGATGGTTTCATCCTTATCAAAGGAATTTTTGATCCTGTTCTGCAATTTCAGTACCACAGGACAGCTTGCGTCTATTAATGTAAGGTTGTTATTGATTGCCAATTCATAAGTTGAAGGCGGTTCACCATGGGCCCTGATCAATACCTTTTCATCTCTCAGGTTTTGCAATTCCACATGATCTATGATTTTCAGCCCCTTTTTAGTAAGACGGTTTACCTCTTCGTCATTATGAACAATATCGCCTAAACAGTATAGATAACCCTGATCTTCAAGAATTTCCTCTGCCATTTCAATGGCATAGACCACTCCAAAACAGAAGCCGGAATGTTGATCTATATGTACTTGCAGGTTCATCATAGCCTATAAACTTTTAACAGTCCGAATTGTTTTGGTGTTCCTTATCCTTTCATAGATTGTGATATTCATCAACAAAAGCGTCATGGAATAAACTGTAT
>NZ_JBGTCA010000482.1:0-3338 GCF_041749095.1 Aquiflexum sp.
ATCCAGGCTGGTCTGGTATGGTGGCTGTGGTAGAGCAACAGGAAAATACCCTCCTGGATAAAAGAAAAGTCTCTTTGCATGACCTGATTTTTCTGGAGTGTGTTTTGGAAATCGATGCTTTGGATAGGAGGAGAGGAGATAAATGGTCTGCATTGGCACCCTATATTCCGAATGATCTTCCCGGAATTTTTGAGAAATCAAGGTTTTCTGAATTTTTTGAAATCCACAAGCTATGGCAAGAAGCCTTGGAGTGGACATACTATGACCAGGTAATCAAAGGACTTCAGTTAAGTAAAAAAGGTAACGCAAAGGAAAAGGAAGTATCCTTTCAGGCCATGTTCTGCATTGATGACAGGTCTTGTTCGATCAGACGTTATGTGGAGCGATTTGCACCTGATGCGCAGACCTTCGGAACGGCCGGTTTCTTCAACCTACCTTTCTATTTTCAACCGGAACATGGCAAATTTATGACCAAAGTCTGTCCCGCCCCTGTAATTCCCGAACACGTGGTCAAAGAGACTGAATCCAAAATCCGACATGAAAAGGATGCTCATTTCAGCAAACATACCAAGGGGATTTTTGGAGGATGGGCCATCAGTCAGACCATGGGTTTCTGGTCCGCACTTAAAATGGCCAAAAGTATTTTCTTTCCTTCCGAAACACCTGCCATGGTATCTTCCTTCAGACATATGGATCCCAAAGGCAAATTGAGCGTAGCCTGCAAAAATCCCGAACATAAGCATCATGGCCTTCAAGTTGGCTTTACTGTTGAGGAAATGGCTGATGCATTGGAAGGTCTATTAAAAAGTATCGGCTTGGTGAATGATTTTGCACCTATAGTCTATGTCATCGGACATGGTGCCAGTTCTGTCAACAATACGCACTATGCTGGATACGACTGTGGTGCCTGCAGCGGAAGGGCAGGTTCTGTCAATGCTCGGGTGGCAGCCTCCATTGGCAATAATACGGAAGTAAGGAAAGTCTTGAATAAACGAGGTCTGATAATCCCGGATAACACCCAATTTATTGGTGGCTTACATGATACCACAAGGGATGAAATGGAATTTTATGACCTGGAGGAACTTTCGGAAGCGAATAAATTACTTCATGAAAGGAATATTCAAACTTTTGAAATTGCCTTGGATTACAATGCCAAAGAAAGGTCAAGACGTTTTCATACCATCGATTCCAAGCAGGACGCCAAAAAAGTACATGAACAAGTGAAAAAAAGGGCATTGTCTCTTTTTGTGACAAGACCCGAATGGAACCATGCCACCAATGCGCTCTGCGTGGTCGGGAAAAGAGAAAATAACCGTCACTTGTTTTTGGACAAGCGGGCATTCCTCAATTCTTATGACCATAGCATTGATCCTGACGGACAATATCTTTTTGGCATCCTCAAGGCAGTTGCTCCGGTTTGTGGAGGCATTAATCTGGAATATTATTTCTCCAAAGTTGACAATGACAGATTGGGTGCAGGCAGCAAATTGCCCCATAATGTGATGGGATTGATTGGAGTGGCCAATGGTATGGATGGAGACTTAAGAACAGGATTACCTCTCCAAATGGTCAATATCCACGATCCGCTTAGGATTTTGATCACGGTAGAACATTATCCTGAGATCTTATTGAATACCATCAAAACGCATTACCAGACTTATGAGTGGTTTGCCAATGATTGGGTGAAGCTGGTTTGTATTCAACCGGATAGTAAAAAAGCCTATGCCTTCAAAGATGGGGAATTTGTGGAATATCATTCTGTTACTACCCATATAGCGACCATTGATAATCTGGAGGCTGTTTTGGAATCCACCTCGGAAAATCTACCTGTATACCTACTTTCTTAAAGTCATGGAACATCAAGTAATGATCAGTTTATTTGTCTTGCTGCCATTGTTGGGATTTGTAATCTCCTTGTTTATATCGGAAGGAAAGGAAAACAGCTTCTCCGTGTTGGCTTTTAGCACTGTGAGTTTACAGCTTTTCGCAATCACAGGATATAGCCTTTATTGGATGATCAATGGCATGAATCCTGTCAACATCCGGGAGTTGGAAATCTACAATGACGGAAATTATCAGTTTTTGCTGGATTTCTATTTTGATACCATTTCAATGGTTTATCTCTGGGTAGGTGCCTTTATCACATTTCTGATTACAAGGTACAGCAGGTTTTATATGCATTTGGAAGAGGGGTACAAAAGGTTCTTCAATACCTTACTCTTTTTCTATCTGGCTTATAACCTTACTGTGTTGGCCGGGAATTTCGAAACCCTGTTTTTGGGTTGGGAAATGTTGGGAATATCATCTTTCCTTTTGATTGCTTTCTACAGGGACCGCTATTTACCGGTCAGGAATGCGGTAAAAGTTTTCTCCATTTACCGGATTGGGGATATTGGCATCATCCTCGCTATGTGGGCAAGCCATCATTTGTGGAACGAAAATATTGCTTTTATCAAGTTATTGGACAAAGAATTGGTTTCTGAACACTTGGCGGCTCATGGCGGCATTGGGTTGTTTATTGCCATCTCTTTATTGATAGCAGCTGCCGCAAAGTCCGCTCAGTTTCCTTTCTCCTCTTGGTTGCCAAGGGCCATGGAAGGTCCGACACCTTCTTCGGCCATATTCTATGGCTCACTTTCAGTGCATTTTGGCGTTTTTCTTTTGCTGAGGACTTTTCCTTTTTGGGAACATCAGCTTACTGCAAGGATTCTGATAGGGGTTTTAGGTTTGGTGACGGCTTTGATAGCTTATCCAATTGCAAGGGTTCAGTCTACCATCAAAACACAGATTGCCTATGCCTCTATTGCACAGATAGGGATCATGTTTATAGAAGTGGCCTTGGGATTACAGACATTGGCATTGATACATTTTGCCGGCAATGCATTCCTGAGAACATACCAACTCTTGGTTTCTCCTTCTGTGGTGGCTTATATGATACGGGATCAGTTTTACCATTTCAAGCCAAAGGAAATAACCTTGGAAGATACTTTCCCAAAGAGGTTGGAGTACAGTCTATATATAATTTCTCTTAAAGAATGGAATTTGGATAAAACGATAAACAAGCTGGTGTTCAACCCAATCAAAAGACTGGGCCGAAAGCTTGATTTCCTAACCCCTAAGAATCTATTGCTGTATTTTCTACCTATGTATGCCATTGGCCTGTTCTTGTATTTCAATCAGGAATGGATACCTGAATGGATAAGGGACTATTTACCCGGATTCTTCGGACTTCTGGGTATGTTGATGGTCTTCAAAGCCTTTTCCGAAAGAATTTATCCCAGACTGGCTTTGATGTTGGTTATGGCCAATCATTTTTGGATAGCCCTTGCTGTATCATT
>NZ_JBGTCA010000483.1:0-20927 GCF_041749095.1 Aquiflexum sp.
CCGATTGGGTGTAGACCAAGACCATGCCTATGCGTGGAGTAGAACAAGAAAAGGAGGTTGGGCAGTAGCCCAGAGTCCAATTTTGAACTCCACTATTACCCTCAATAGACTTCAACAAAGGGGCTACCAAGCAATGTTAAAGCTTTTACATAGAATTGAACCCATCAATTTACGAACCGCCGTATACGAGACCCGTACGTACGGTGGTGTGAGAGGCGCACTCCGTCATTCAATGGCGGAGCCGTCTACTCAATTGTGCGTAGGTTTTATTTCAAAGTTTCCTTTATGTTTTCAACATCAATTATATCTAATTCAAACCATTCACCTCTTAATCTTTTTTCTGAATAATTAACGTGCAAGGCTTTTTCTATACTTTCTGCTATTCCACGAGTCGGAAACCTTTTAGACTTAATCATTTCAATTGTTGGTTTTTCACTCTGTAAAGTCCTTTCTCTATATTCCGGATTGTTAGAAATACCAATTTTATAATAACCATTACTTAAGTCGTGCATTAAATAAACAAAACAAAAATCCGTTGTTGCTTCATTAATTGGTTTAGTTTGTTTTAATACCGTTGGTTGGTAGTTAGTAATAGTTTTTTTAACCAAACTTATATATTCAGTTGCAAATTTTTTAATTACAATTTGTAGATTATTTTTTGAAGTGTAATAGTCATCCCCGCCAATTTCTCCTCCTAAAATTTCTCTTTTATCACTAACAAGCGAAATTTTCCATTTTTTCAAGTTATAATTTGCAAACAATTCAAGTTCGTTTTCTGTAATTAAACCTTTGTATTCCAAAACTTTTTCATTTTGGCTGTTCATTGATGAGATAGGATTTTCTATTAATTCATATTGAATTTGTTCTCCATTTTCAAATAAGTAAAGGATTTTATCAAATTGTTTTGGCTTTATTTGTTTAGGGTCAAAGTGAAAAACAATAAAGTCATTATTGTCAATGAAGTTGAAACTGAAAACAAAATCTGTTATAAAGTCATCAGATTTTGTTTTAATGCCTTCACTTTTTGAAAACCTTGAACTTACTTTATTCCATTTAATTATTGTTGAGTTTGTAAATTCATCACTAATTATATTTGGTTCATTGATAAAGCGCTTATTTGTTCTATTTAAATCGGTATCCCTGACTATATACATTAACTCATTTACCTTTAAATTATATACCTTTTGAGGTTCAATTTGATGAATAAAACCAGCTTTTTTCGAATAGTTTATATGCTTTTGAAATTTATGGTCATTATACTCAAAGATTGGCGTGCTAATCTTAACGTATTCACCATCAGAGACTAACCATTTATCAAATGACCTAAAATTTGGACTTTTAAAATATTCCTTGAATTCTGAATTTTCTATATTGTTTTCATATTGGTATTCTCCTTTTTTATGAAGCCTGTAAAAAACACTTCCATTCGCAAGTAAATCATTTTTTTTACGAGTATGTTCTAAAATACCTGCTTGAGTTGCAATAACGCTTGCTGATTTAAACATAAATCCACCGCCATATTCACCAATACGAATTTTGCATATCGGCTCGTCAATATCAATCCATTCTCCATCAGGTTTATTATACTCGTAAAAATAAAATGATTTACCTCTTTCTTGTTCAGGAAAGTCATTTATATCAAATTCCCCAAGATTAGAGTTGCTTTTCATTCCTTCTTTTTTTTCAGTTTTAGAATCAGGTTTGTTTTGCTTTCTCGCAATGCCTTTTTCGATTGGGTTGAAAATATTATTAACTATTTTTATCCAAAATTTGATAAGAAAATATCCCACAAAACAAGCAATTAATATCAGAAATAAAGTCAAATTTTGGTGTTTGTTTTAAAATCAAGTATTTTAATTACCTGCTTGACGTGAAGCCATTGTTGTGTATAGGTTTTATTTTTTCTCGGTTGTTTCTTCTTTAACAAATGCAGTTTGTTCGGAATTAGTGTAAAATATCTTATCAAAAGTCTGTTTTGTATTACCTAACATTGGATTTTTTAAAGAATAAATAGCTTTATATTTTGATGAAAGTATAGAGTCTGGTTTTTCGGATAGTTTATTAAAATATTTTTCAAGTGATTCAACATCGGATAGTGTTTTTTTATATGAAAACATTTCATCCATTGCATCGTCTCTTTTTCTTTTAGATTCCAATTCATATGAATAGTCATCAATTCGGATTGCAGTTAATACAGATTCTTGATAAAGTTTATATAATGTATCCTGTTGAGTTATAGATTCATTTAATACGTTTTTCACATATTGGAAACTTAAAGTGTCTACAAGCGATTGTTCAGGATTTTTTTTCCAAAATTCGGCAAGTTCGTATTTTAGGTGTTTTAAACTGTCAGCGGCAGTTATGTCAGTAACTTTTTCAATTTCTTGGACTTTATAGTCAAGGTCTTTTAAATCGAAGTTCATAGATTTTACGTTTTTCTGCTGGTAATCGTAAAGCATTTGTTCTTCTTTGTTGTTTCCGCACGAATAGATTAGGACTGTCATTAAAAGTAAAGTAATTTTTTTCATAATTGATTTTGGTTTTAAATTGGTTATTTTGTATTTAAAGTTCTATGTTTTATTTTTTGGTCAACTTACGCACAACTTGTTTATTTATAAACCTTTGGTATATCTACTTAGCCTCCACAGTTCTATAGATGCACCTTTGGTTGATTATATATTTATAAATCATCAAATGGACTTTTGATTTTTTCAAGGCTTTTTTGGCTTACATGGGTATAAATTTCTGTGGTCTTACTTGAGTTATGTCCAAGTAATTCCTGAATATACCTCAAATCAGTTCCACTTTCCAAAAGATGTGTAGCATAACTGTGCCTTAGCCAATGTAGCGTAACTGGTTTTTTTATCCCTGCCTTCAAAAGCGAAGTCTTTAGAACTTTTTGTAGGCTACCAGCACTATATTTCTCGCCCAGTTTTTCTCCCTCAAACAGATACACCCTTGGTTTTTCATACCTGTAATACTCCCTAAGCAATTCCAAGATCTTTTCACTGATTGGTACCATCCTGTCCTTTTTGCCTTTCCCCTGACGGATAAGCAGCATTCCCCTTTTGGAATCAATATCACCGATCTTGATGTTTAACAATTCTGATCTTCTCAGTCCACAGGCATATATCAACGAAAGCATGGCTCGGTGCTTTACGTTTTGATGTGACTGTAAGATAGCTTTCACTTCTTCTTTACTCAGAATATGAGGTAAAATCCTCGGGTTTTTTGGCCGCTCTATACCTTGAACCTCCAGCTTTCTTTTTTGTCTGTTCGAAAAATAAAGCTTTACTGCATTGATAACAAGTGATTGAAATGAAGCGGAGTATTTTCTTAAAATAATATAGTCTTTATGAAATGATTCCAGGTCTTCATTAGAAATAACCTCGGGATTTTTATTTCCTGTAAACCTAAAAAATAAACCCAAACCCCCTGAATAGTTCTTAATAGTGGATTCGGAGTATCTACGGTTGCGCATCCAATCTGTAAACTTTTGTATTTCCTGGCCGAGCTCTTTAGAAATAGGTGGCAAATTATCAAATGCCTCTTCAATCTTCACTTTCTTAAACTGGGAATAATCCAACCAAACCTTTCCCTTAAAAAATTCCAACAGCTCGCTAAGTTTATTGTCCGAATAGGGGACATACCATACCTTGAGTTCTTTTTTCCAATCGATTCCGGGAAATGTCTTTACCAGTTCCTTCAGCTCAAAGTCGTAGGGGAATTCCAGAAAAACCATCTGGGTTTTACCTATAATTCCATTTTTGATAAAAATCTTCTTCATAAAAAAATCGGTTAAAAACGTAACTAAGATAATTAAAAAGTCCTGAAACCAAAAGCTTTCGGTCATCTCCTTTATCCATGTGGGCATTTTCATTTTAGAACCAACAGGTTATGTGTTTAGCCTTTCGGCAGACAGGGATGTTACGGAGATTGAATCATATAACCATAGTTTTATTAATTTGGTATGTTACCGGCAGGATTGGGTACAATCACACTGATAATACCAAATCTAGTGTCATTCACATATGTTTATGTATTTTTAGCAATCGCCTCTATCAATCCCCTCATATAACCAATAGCAAATAATACTCCCCAATTGCTGTAACCAGCTTTTTCATTGCTGTCGCCGTGCATGGTCGGCACATGGTCAGGGCGGACGGGGCCTTTGAAGCCAATTTCATAATAAGCCTTCATGGCTTCGTACATGTCTGTTTTGCCATCATCATGGAAGGTCTCTTCAAAGTTGTTTTTGTTTCCTCTGACATCCCTGAAATGGACAAAATGGATGGCCTGTTTCTTTCCAAAATACCTGATGGCCTCAGGAATGTTCACATCTTCACCGGGACCGCCCATAGAAGCGAAACTGCCCTGGCAAAAGGTAAGGCCATTGCTTGGACTAGGGTAGATATCCAGTAGTTTTTTGAAAGCATCCACAGAAGTCATGATGCGGGGAATTCCCCTGATGCCATCTATCGGAGGATCATCGGGATGCATGGCCAGTTTAATCCCAAAGCGTTCGGCTTCCGGAATTACTGCCTTGAGAAAGTATTCCAGATTTGCCCACATTTTTGAATGGGTTATATTCCCATATTCAGTGATATCAGCTTCGTGTTTGATGTCTTCAATATCAAAAGCACTTACCAATGCACCACCTCGGCCAGGTCTATCCAAGGTGGTCCTTGCCCAGGAAACAATGGGCATCCAATTATAACAGATGGTGTTTACACCTGATTTGGAAAGGTTTTCCATTAATGTGATGAAATTGGAGATCTCTTCATCCCGCCCTTCAAGTCCAAGTTTGGTTTTGGTTCCCAAAGTTGGCGGACCTTCCACCACATTGAAATCCAATCCTAATTCTGCCCAGGCTTTTTTTACTCCATGAACCACGTCAAAGCTCCATGCGCTTTTATTCGGTGTATTGGTCATCTTAGGGTTAATACCCCCAACGGCACCCATGACATCAATTTGCTTTGCAAGGGCAACCCTGTCAGGTTGAGGTCCCCAAAAATATGCTAATGAAAACTGCATCCCCCCATCCCTTGAATAATCAAATAAAGCCTTTTCAAGATCCGCAGCCGATTTTGCAAAACTTTGTTCAAAGGAATTGCTTAAAAAAATTCCTGCCGCTGCAGCACTTTTTTTGATAAATGATCTTCTTTTTCTGTTGTTCATAGGAGGATGGATAATGTAGATTTATTCAATCAAAGGATAGGAATTACAAGAAAGCAAAATCCTCAAAGGGGTTTACTTTTTCCAATGTAATAATTTACAGGTTTTATATCTAAAAATCTATTGATTGGATTGAAGATGATTGATTATAGTTAGGCAAAAGACTATGCGACCCCTTTAGGGTCGACCTGTTTTGCCAATATTTTTAATTTCTATATACATGTTATCCCCTGGGGATAATTGGCTGAATTTAAAATTGAGATTTGTTGATAGACTATGAAACATCGATTACCGACCCTGAAAGGGTCATATGTTTATAGAAAAAAAGGACGTATGCGGACCATCGACCTCGAAGAGGTCGAATAGAAGCTTCGTTAAATATTGATACGACCCGTTCTGGGTCGGCTTTTTTAGCCTGTGTCATATTATCTTTAAACATGTTATCCCTTCGCGATAATTGGTTGAATTTACAATTAAGGTTCGTTGAAAACTTAAAAGCAATAGGAGCCGACTCTGAAAGGGTTATATGTATAGAAAAAATGGACGTGTGCGGACCAACGACCTCGAAGGGGTCGAACAGAAGCTTCATTAAATATTAATACGACCCCTTCTGGGTCGGCTTATTTGCATGTTCCTTATTTAACTATAAACATGTAATCCCCTCGGGATATTTGGCCAGAACAACAATTGAGATTTATTGGAAGACTTAAACATGTTATCCCCTCGGGATAATTGGCTGTATCTACAATTGAGATTTATTGGAAGACTATGAAACATCGGGAGCCGACCCTGAAAGGGTCATATGTTTATAGAGAAAATGATCGTATGCGGACCAGCGACCTCGAAGAGGTCGAACAGAAGCTTCGTTGAAACAGTGATACGGCCCATTCCGGCTCGACGTTTTAGCATGTGTCTAATCTATACACATGTTATCCATTCGGGATATTTGGCCAGAACAACAACTGACATTTGTTGGAAAACTTTCAAACATCAAGATCCGACACTGAAAGGGTCATATGTTTATAGCAAAAATGACCGTGCGCAGACCAGCGACCTCGAAGGGGTCGAATAGAAGCTTCGTTCAAAAAGTGATACGGCCCATTTTTAGGATAATCGTCTATAATGACTTTAATAAAAAAAAATATTTTCACTTTTTATTAATTTTTTTTAGACCACTTGATTTTTGGTCAAATACAAATTCTCTTTTTCCACCTGCAATAATTGTTTTATGTATTCCTGTTACTTCCAATTTACTCATTTTCAGCCCTCTTGGATGAGATAGCAGCCCTCATGCAAGGTTTTGGAAATAAAATAATTTGTCACATCTTAGGGGAGCAATTGGGGAAAGTAATCATAAATCAGCCCTTGGATTGCAGGATAAATTTTGATTAATCACCCTTTAATCACCCTTTTATATAATTATGAAAAACAAGACAAAATTGATTTTGGCAAATGTGTTTGCATTGGTTGCGGTACTGTCTATCCTTACCGTATTTAAGTTGCTTGGAATTGAAATCGGTAGTGCAGCAGGCTCAATTCTGCCCAATGTACTGTTGTTATCGGTTCCTCAAATGGGCTTTTTCTATTTTTATTGGTTGTCTTATCAGAGTAAAAACCAATTAGTTTAATTACAATCTTAATTTTTTCAAATAATCCGTCTCATTTAAATTCACCCTGAGGAAACTTTCATTGAAAGTGACCATTTTTTTGAGAACAGTATCGTCCTTGTAAAAGGAAGTTTTAAGAGCCCGGAATGATAGTTCCGGGTTTTTTTATGGTATCATTTGGAAAACTTAAAATCTTGTTGAATCCATTGATATAGGATTCCTTCTTGAATATAAAATTGACATTTACAGGGCATACAAGAACAATAATCAACTAATAAAATCCTGACATATTTATTCCAAACTCTAAAAATTAATGGATTGGTTTTGAAAAAAAATGACTCGATAAATAAAAAAAAGAATTGTCTCATCGACCTTGAATTAATAAAGTTTTTAAGCAACCAACCCCTTGAAATCCATCTTAACAAGGCTGGAATTTTTTCAAATAAAAATGAGGTAAAATATATATCAAAAATTTTTAAAAGTATTTGATATTCATTAATTTATCGATATAAAATTGAAAGAAGAACTAAGGATTTTTTTAAATATATATCTAATCAATAAAGGGGAGTCATATGAAATTTAATGTAAAATCAGTCCGGACCGGACTTGCAACTTTAGTGTTGCTTTCCTGTAACAAACCAGTTGAGATGGATACGCAGGTGAGGGATTATTACCAGGATGCCATAAGCTTATGTTTCGTTCCAGCCGGGGTAAGATGGGACTTTTCTGGTGGAAAAGCCCCACTCCTTGAGGGAATGGATCTGATTGATTATCCTGTCACTACGAGTAATGAACTTGCCAGGAAATATTTTAATCAAGGTTTGTTACTAGCCTATGCCTTTAATCATGGGGAGTCTGAACGGTCGTTCCAATATGCAGCTAATTTAGATCCTACATTTGCTATGGCTTTCTGGGGACAGGCATACGTATTGGGACCTAACTACAACGCTGGAATGGAGGAAGACTATTATGCTCCAGCATACAGTGCCATCCAAAAAGCAAAGTTGTACATCAATTCTGTAAGTGCAAAGGAGGCGGACCTTATATTGGCCATGGAAAAAAGGTATGCAGAAATACCACCTTATGACCGTTCAGGACTGGATATGGCTTATGCTGAAGCCTTGGCAGAGCTCCATGAAAAATATCCTGATGACGCTGAAATTGCGGTGATGTATGCAGAAGCATTAATGGATTTACAGCCTTGGGATTTGTATGACAGGCAAAAAAGACCTAAAGGAAACACAGTCCTGATTACTGAAATACTTGAAAACACTATCCAACAAAACCCTAAACATGTTGGAGCCCACCATCTGTACATGCATGTGGTAGAACCCTCAGATAATCCTCAGAGGGGGCTACCTAGCGCGAGGTTATTTGATGAAGGACTCACACCTTTGGCAGGCCATCTAATCCATATGCCAAGCCATATTTACATTCAGACGGGCCATTATAACCTTGGAACCCTTTCCAATCTCCGTGCAGCAAAAGTAGACAGTGTTTATATTGAAACCTGCAAAGCTGAGGGAGTATATCCCATAGCTTATTTTCCTCACAACCTACACTTTATGGCCGGGACAGCCATACTGGAAGGGAGCAGTAAATGGGCACTATATGCTGCTGATAGGCTTTTCGAACACACGGCGAAAGAGGTGATGGCGGTGCCGGGTTTTGGTGCAGTGCAACATTATTACACCATTCCGCTATTCACCAGAGTCAAATTCGGCAAGTGGGAAGAAATATTGAAATTTCCGCAAGATGTATTTGAGCTTCCTTACCAAAAAGGGGTGTTACACTATGCCCGTGGAATGGCATTTCTGGGTAAAGGTCAATTAGATAATGCTATTAAGGAATTAAATGCCTTAAAAAACCATATTCATTTACCTGAACTGGAGGAAGAAAAGATTTGGGATATCAATTCCCTGGATTCTATCTTGGAAATTGCTGCTTTGGTGTTGGAAGGAGAATTGGCTGCTGCATCCAATGACTACACAAAGGCAATTCAGTTATTGGAAAAAGCGACTGAATTGGAAGATAGCCTGCTCTTCAATGAGCCACCTGATTGGTTCCTTTCTGTCCGACACCATTTAGGAGCAGTTCTTCTTGAAGCAGGCGATTACGCCAAAGCAGAAGAGGTTTATCTTAAGGATCTGAAAGTCTATCCTGAAAACGGGTGGGCACTGAAGGGACTTAATGCGGCATTGGAACAACAGGGGAAATCTGCAGAAGCCGCTTCTGTAAAAGATAGGTTTGAGGAGGTATGGAAAACTGCTGATATCAGTATTGTCTCCTCAAGGATTGATTAACTTATTTTCTACAGTTTATCCAATATTCTTCATCGGGAATGGCTTCCCAAGTATCCTTCTTTTCTACAATTAGATTTTGGGCAAGATCAAAAAGGTGTGCCTCACTTTCGTAAAAATGCATCATATATCCTGCGGTATTGACAAAACAAACTAAATCTCCGACTTGAGGATGCTGACTGAGTCCAATCTTTCTTTTTAATATTAACTCCTGTTCAAGACAATATGCTCCCACAAAATATACTTCACAGGGTGCATCAGCGATTTTGTTTTGCGGAAGGAAAATAGGATCAAGAAGAAAGTCAGCACTGGAGCTGAACAACTGGGTCCGGTTCATTTCCAATCCCACCAAAAGTCTTCCCTGGGAATCCCATTTTCTAAAGGCAACCTGGGCTATCGTGATTCCGGTCTGATCCAACAAAGATCTTCCCGGTTCAATTCTAATTTCGATATTTCTTTGAATTAAATGCTTGTAGAGAGGTATGCCGTCTTTTATACCAGTTAATATTTTCTCCACAAATCTCTCCTGATATAATTCATTGAAATATGGATACACCTTTGGTTCACCGATTAATTTGCCGTCAACATGGATTATTCCCAACAAATCTTTTTGAAATGTGATCTCCTTTTTGTCCGGATTGATACTTTCCTTTAGGCTTTTATGAAAAGTTTCCCATTCTGATGAAGAAGCTAAATAATTCATCAAAATACCTCCGCCTATGTCAATAAAAGTTGTCTCCAATCCCAAATTAGAAAGTGCGTCAGCTACATCCAAGGTTTGTGATAAGCCATGTATCCTTTGTTCCGTGCAGTATCCATTCAAATGAAAGTGTAAACCATGATACTTAAAACGGTTGTATTTACCCGCTTTAGTGATATTTTCTGAAATAAAATCAACCACATCATCAACATCAAAACCAAATCTCGAATACAGTTTTTCGCCATTATGCCAAAAGCCGCTCATCCGGAATCCGACGCGAATGGTTTTGTTAACTTCAATAAGTATCTGATGGAGCAGCTCGCATTCATCCTTATTATCCAAAATGATCGGAATCTGATGCGCTACGGCATAGCTAAGAAGCTCACGGTTTTTTACAGCGGCTGTTATTGTGATTTTTTCAGGGGCCAATCCCGCATTGATACAATCCTTTATTTCATTCAAACTTGCGGTATCCACGCCAAAACCAAATTCCTTCGCAGCCAACACAAAACTTTTACACTTATTGGCCTTTCTGGCAAAAAAGACACTGCTTTTCAGGTCGTATTCCTTAAAAATTCCGTCATATCTCCGGAAATTTTGATTAAAAGAATCTAAATTCAAAAGGTTGATAGGAGAGCCATATTTATCTATCCAACTATTGACCTGATTCAAATTACTTGTCAGATCCTTGATCCATGGTTGAATAATCGGAGTTAATTTTGGGATTTTTGGTGTTGACATATATTTGTGCGATTTGTTTTGCCCAAAGTGTAAGGAAGTTATTGTTAGACCGGGAAAGGCTTTCGTTATCGAGGGTCCAACCTTCCGTGGGTGTACCATAAAAGCATATTTGTTGCTGTTTTTTCAATCTTCCGGTCCCATCTAGTTCCAAACATCCGGTTTTATAGTCATCGTTTGAGAAGAAATCCACACCCATTTCCAATATAAGTTGTCTGATGTATTCCGGTTGGGTTTCCAATCCTCCGGATTTGGGAATTCTGGCATCGATTAGCAGGCTTGCTACTTTGGAACAAGGAACCTGTTTATTTCTTATTTTAATTTTTGAAGATTGATGTTGGACTGACACTTTGGGATCGTTCGCCAGGTCAAACCTTAAAATACCGGCTTTTGCAAGCGTAAGTATTTTCTCCATATTTTCTTTAGGTGGACCAAAGGCAACATGTTGGAATCTGCTATAATAGTCGAGATCAAAACAACGCTGACTTTCTCCACTCAATTTCCCAAAAGAATAAAGTTTATTGAAAATCGGGTTTATTTCGCGCCATAAGGATGACATGGCCACAAATGACTGATGTAATTCATCAAAATTTTCCGGATAAACGGTTTCTTCCAGGTATGCAATTACAGCACTGTGCGATTCCTTTGGGGGTAATTTTGGAGACAGGAATTTTTCCAGATCGAATGGAGAAAAGTCAGGGAAAATTCCGGTTGCAAAAAATTCCAACTCCAGTAAAGTTTTTTCCGAAAGGATACTCTTGTCGGATTTATTGCGCAAAAGATGGACTATGTATTGATACCTGAACTCATGCTGAATAAATGGTAATAATTGTGATTTAAAATCAAGCCCCTCATGTTTTTCGATTAAATGGTCAACTGTTTCCTCTGTGAAGTATCTTAAAGAAAAACCGTTTGTCCCAAGATCGCCCTGTCTGGCAATCATCGGTAAACCGGTTCTTGAAAATGCCAGAATTTCTTTGGGTTCTCTTCCGGATGCCAAGTACGTCATTCTGCCATTATCTTTCTCAAATTTCCCACCTTTGCCTTCTGTTATAGCTAGTACAGCATCAACAAAAGTTAATCCCATACCTTTGATTGCGACAGTTTCACCGGAAATGTCTTCGTTTTGCAAATGATGAATTGGATAGACAGACTTGTGCAGTGTCGGAGTTGCCCCATTTATTTTCCTTGCCGGATTACCGGAACTGTGTGCTTCTTCAAAGCTATAAGCATGACCTGTACAGCACATCACTTCTGAAAATCCAAAGTGCATTCCATTTTCTGTATTTATCATGAGGCTATGAGAGATTTCAGTAATGGACTTCACCTCATCGGTAACCAAATGCAGGCGAATATTTGATGGTAGGGCTTCAATGACTTTGCAAAGGCAGTATTGGAGATAGATGCCCGTCACAGCACGGGAACTATAATCTGAAGTTAAAACCTCTTCTTCATGTTCATTTTGGTATCTTATCAAAAACTCGTGAAGATCAGGCCGGTCATAGACAAGTTGCTCCTCTTCACCCGTCCAGAAATCAACTTTTCCAAGGCTGTAGTTCATTAACAAAAAATCAGGCTGCTCCGGCTGATAATTTGGACCCGAGCCAAAATCATCGGTTTTGTTGAAACATACGATATCCAGGAATTTGCCTGAACTATAAGCGTCCCAAACACTGGTTAACCGCTCTATCGCATATGCCCCTTTTGGTCCACCACCAACTATAGCTACACGGAAGTTCGATTCCGGCAAATAACCATCGCCTATGTAATCTGCCAAAACCTTTTTGTTTTGGCTGTTTATATCAGTTAAATGGTTTGTACTCCACACCTTCATCTACTTTTCTTTTAATCAGTTCAAAGACTTCAGTTCCAAAAGTTTTATTGATCCATTCATCCGAATAGATAGTTTCCAGATATCTTTCACCACGATCGCAAATGATAATAACTGCTTTTTCATCCGGATTCATATCAAGTTTTTCCATGGCAGCAACCAATGCACCGGTAGATCCTCCTGCAAGGATAGCTTCATGTCGGAGGAGCTTTTTACAACCTACGATACTTTCCCATTCCCTTATCCACATGGGTGACTCCAACAATTCCTCCCTCAATAAGGAAGAAGTCTTTGAAGCTCCAAAACCCGGTATCACTCTTTTTTCTGCCTTTCCTCCAAAAATGACACTTCCAAAGGCGTCAACGGGAACAATTTTCATTTTTCCACCGATCTGCTCATTGTATTCTGCGAATCCCATCAATGTCCCGCATGTGCTGGTGGCTGCCAATATATAATCAGGATAATCACCCAATTGGCTGACGATTTCCTCAGCGGTCTCATGGTGGGTGAGGGGATTTAGTGGGTTTTCATATTGCTGGGTCCAAAATGAATTGAAATTTTCTGCTAAGATTTCCTGAACTCTATTTATCCTAGTTCCCAGATATGAACCATGCTCATCCGCTTTATTCACCATTTCAATTTTTGCTCCATAGGCTTCCAATAAGCTCAGCGTTTGGTTGTTGATGTAAGGATCCACTACAAGCCGGAGGTCAAGTCCATGGTACAGGCAAATTTGGGCAAGACCCACCCCCATATTTCCTGAAGTACTTTCTACTATTAAAGAATCTGAATCGATCAATCCCAACTCCAGGGATTTCCCGATGATAAATTTGGCCGTTCTATCTTTGATGCTTCCTGCCGGATTCATTAATTCAAGCTTTCCATATATCAATTTGTCAGGAAAAAGTCTGGATAATCGGATCAATCCCGTGTTGCCTATCAAAGAATGAACACCGTCAAGGATTTCGTTCTTTTTGAGCAGATTCTCCGGGGTTTGATTTTCTTTTGTTAATAACATATTATATAGTAGGGATAAAGAAGAAGGTTAGATTATTTAATGGGATTTTCGAAAAATACACCTTTCTCCAAAAACTGCATTTTAGATAAGCTAACAGACAAATATTACTCCAAGAATAGAATAAAACAGTATGAATTGTAACTTATGTAATGATTTGCATTAAAAGTATAAAAATTTGAAACAATTTATTTTTCCAATAGCTTCAATAACAATTTTTCAGCTTTGTCCAATGAAGTTGGGGAATTTGTTTCCCGAAATGGGTTTTTTAGTGGCAATTCGCCAACATCTATCTTATTCAAAATAAGGGGATGGATATAGTATCCTTTACAAATAGTCGGTGTATTCCCCAATTCGTCTGCGACCATGCGAATCAACACGGTCTCCTGTTTTTTTCCGGGAAATTTTTCCAAATGTTTGATAGCCTCAGGAAAAAATTCTATGGCCAGCCTACTACCAACCCATGTCCTAAAGTCTTTGCAGGTAAACTGTTCCCCCATATTTTCTTTAATATACTCCTGAACATCATAACTATCCACCCGATTTACCTTACCATTTGTATCAACATACTTGAAAAGTTCGTAACCGGGCAATTCTGCAACCTTCTTGATGTGTCGCATTATGGCGCCATTATCTATTGTAACCTCTCTCTCTTTGTTACTTTTTCCTTTGAAGGAAAGAGAAAGTGTCCCTCCCTCCACGACCATATGTTTCCGGCGAAGTGTGGATAAACCATAAGTTTGATTTTCTTTTTCGTATTGTTTGTTACCAATCCGGATACCGGTATCATCGAGAATCGTCACCATCAAAGCAAGGATCTTTTGCTTCGACCAACTTCGTGTTTTTAAATCCTTTTGAACCCTTTTTCTAAGTTTTGGAAGTGCCTTTCCAAACAGGGACATTCGCTTAAATTTCTCTTCCTGACGGCTTTTTTCCCATTCTGAATGATAGATGTATTGTTTTCTGCCCTTCAGATCCCTTCCTGTAGCCTGAATATGACCATCATCTAATCTACAGATATTCACGTCATTCCACATGGGAGGAATTACCAGGTTTTTAATGCGGTTTAATTTAAGCTTATCACCAATCTTCACACCTTTTTCATCAAGGTAGGCAAAACCCCGACCTTTTTTAACCCGCCTGAAGCAGAGTGAGTCTTCCTCGCTGTATCTATAATTGGATTTCATTGTTGACTTTGTTTGCAACATCTAAGCCAAATTTCAGAAACTCATGTGAGATGAATGGTAACAAGTATTTTACCCATATGAATTGGATTTCTTGCGATTTAAAATCCATCATATTATGTTAGCTTCCAAAAGTTGAAAATATTTTTCATTTCAAATTTTTGTTTATTCATACTTAATCAAAAA
Source organism: Aquiflexum sp. (assembly GCF_041749095.1). GTDB lineage: Bacteria > Bacteroidota > Bacteroidia > Cytophagales > Cyclobacteriaceae > Aquiflexum. The sequence continues at coordinate 14,737 of NZ_JBGTCA010000483.1, forward strand.
GACATTGGAAAAAATTAAAATACTAATCGTCGAAGATGAGTTGGTAATAGCGGAAGACCTCAAGGATATTTTGGAGGAATTGGGCTACGAGGTCTGTGGAATTGCCGTCAGTGCAAGGGAAGCTTTGGCCCTGATTGAAGAAAAATCACCGGATCTGGCATTGTTGGACATTCAGATCAAAGGAGGGAAAGACGGTATTCAACTTGCAGCTGAGATCAATGAGCAATATCATTTACCCTTTATCATGCTGACTTCTTATTCAGACATGCAGACGCTTAACCGGGCTAAGGAGGTACATCCCTACGGTTATCTGGTCAAACCATTTAATGAAAAGGATATTTTGGCCTGCATAGAAATGGCCATGGCCAACTTTGCCAAGGAACAGACCAAAAAATCCAACGAAGAAACTACAGAAGACTTTGTACTAAAAGACAGTATGTTTATTCGTACCAATGGCATGTTGGTCAAACTCAAGTTGGACGAGATCATTTATTTTGAGGCAGACGCCAATTATACACATGTACACACCAAGGACAAAAAATATGTGATCCGCTCCATCCTCAAAGAGCTGGAAGGCAAGCTGGATGCCCATAGGTTTGTCCGGATTCACAAATCCTATTTGATTAATTTGGAAGAAATAGACAGCATTCAATCGGAATCTGTCCAAATCGCAGGCAAAGAAATCCCCATCAGCAGAAATCAGTACAGTTGGTTGCTGCACCAAATCAGAATGTTGTAATTTTTCTACATTGACATTTTAGCACACTTCTTTCACAATTTATGCGTGTTGTTACCTACACAAGGGGCAGATGTATTGATTTCAGGTAGATTCATTTAAAGTTTTTAACAACATAAATTAAATGAACCATGAAAACCACATTTGCAGTAATCGCATTATCCCTCTTGACAATATCTGTAATGGCCCAGGAAGAAAGACTGGTTGCAGAATATACCCCTTCCAAAGTTGAGAATATAGTATTAAGAAGTATGGAATTGCCCGCTTTCAGCGGAGGTCAGGAGGCAATAGCCACTTTTATTCAGGAAGCAATAGAATATCCGGAACTGGCATTTAGACAAGGAGTTGAGGGTGTTGTTTTGGTCAATTTCAGGATTTCCAAAGAAGGAAAAATTTTAAAACCCTATGTGTCCCAAGGTGTCCATCCGGACTTGGATCAGGAAGCCTTAAGATTGGTCAAAAAGATGCCTAATTGGTCCCCTGCATTACAAAACGGCACACCCAGAGAAGTTGCTTATCAGCTCCCGATCAGATTTGAATTAACAAACAGGTGATATATTGCGAAAGCGATATCAATCAAAAAACTGTCTTTTGAAATAAAAGGCAGTTTTTTGGTTTAAAAAGTAAAAGGCCTTGAAGTGTAATACGGCCATCCATTTTTTTTCCGGTTTATCCGTGTTGCAAGGGGACGGATGACCACTGCCTATCGGAAAGTAGGATGATTCCCACCTGTAGGAAGGCAGAGAGGTAATGGGCATTGAATCATTTAAAATAGGGTCTCTAGATTTGGCAAATTAATGGGAGGATTGCCTACAATGATAAAGCATAGTTTGAACAAAGCCTTCTCCTTTTGATTAAAATGAGTATATTTCTAACTGCATAAAGTATTTTTAACCCAATGAATTCAATCATTTCTATTGAATTTATAATCAAATCAATGTGCTGATGAAAATTAAATACCCGATTTCCATTTTATTAGTCGTCTTGATTCAAACAGTTGCGTTTCCACAAGGATCTCAATGGGTACAGGATTCCTTAAGGTTTTATCAAAAAAACTATCAAACACACCTTAAGGACAGAGACCTTGAAAAAGCAAAAAATGTAATTGTTAAAATGGAGGTAAAAGGAGTGGATAGCCTAGATCCTAAGTTTTTTGATTTTTTTAATTCCGCAATCAGTGACCCACAGGTAGCAGACTTGCCGGGAGTTCTTGGCGACCTTCACAAAAGTTTGGGATTACTGGAATACTACAGGGGAGAAATCAATACTGCCAAAGACGAATTCAATCTTGCGAAAGAATTCTACGAGAAAGATGGTTCTGAGGTAGATGCTTCACGGATGAGTATGAACATTGGTGTCATGCAGGAAAAATTAGGGCAATATGATTCGGCCATCAATAATTACCTACGGACCATTCCGGTTTTTGAATCCCTGAATGACGCAAAGTCCTTGGGTAATGTCTATGAAAACATTGGGCTTGTCCATCACCAACAATCGGAATTTAGTACTGCCCTGCAGTATTTTGAAAAGACCGACTCCCTATTGAGCAGCCATTTGGATTCTATGGAGGTAAGGTGGATAGGTTTGTACGTGAATAAATATTTAGCCCTTTCCAAACTGAACAGACAGGAAGAAGGCCTCGATATGTTGTTGCATGCCTTTCGGATCGCAGAAATAAACCAACATGAATATTTTGTAAGCAGATTGAGTTCGATGATGGCAGATGTATATGAATTCAAAGGGGAAAACGATAAGCAATACAATGCTTTACTAAAAAGTAAAAGTTTTTTTGAAAATAGGCAAAACAAATATGAGAAAGCCGTTTTGGATTACAAATTAAGCAGTTACAATTACAATCATGGAAGCATGGACTCAGCCATGATTTATGCCCGGAAAAGTTATCAATACTATGAGGAAAACGATTTGTATGAACAAATGGGGAATGTGCTAAATCTGATGGGTAATATAGAATTCACCAAAAAGGATTACAAAAAAGCACTGGAATATTACAAACAATCTATGGCACATATTAGGAATGAAAATACCCAAGCCTATGCCGGGTTTTTGTTTAACATGGGATATTCCCTAAGTAAGGAGGGGAAATATGCGGAGGCTTTGAAGTATTTGGAAAATTCTCTTGATATCAGAAAGCAACTGAATGACATCAGTGCTTTACGGGATTCCTATCAAGGATTGGCAGAAACCTATCAGGGTAAGGGTGATTATAAAAATGCTTATGATTTTCTGGTGCTATTTAATGCTTATGAAGATTCAGTGTTTAATGAGACCAAAAACAGGCAGCTTGCAGAACTTGAAACCCAATATGAAACGGAGAAAAAAGACCAAGCCATCGCAGGGTTAGAGAGTGAAAGGGAAATTCAGGAACTCCGTGCCGGGAAACAACAGGCACAGATCTATCTAAGCATTGCCGGACTGTTTTTGTTTCTGGTGGTTGCAGCATTATTTTTCAGGCTAGCCAAAATCAGGAAAAAACATAACGATACCTTGGAGGCCAAAAACAAAGAGATAGCCAAGCAAAATGATGAGAGGGAACTGCTGTTGAAAGAAATCCACCATAGGGTCAAAAACAACCTTCAGATCATTTCCAGTCTTTTGAGTATGCAGACACGTGGTCTGCAGGATGCCAAAGTAAAGGATGCCATGAAGGAAAGCCAAAGCAGAGTGAAGACAATGGCCTTGATCCATGAGAAACTCTACCAATATGAAAACCTCTCTAAGATCAATATGCAGGAATATATGCACCAATTGAGTGACTTTTTGACCCAAACCTATAGATCAGACAAACAGATCAACGTCAACATTGAGGCAGAAGAGATCAACCTGGATATGGATATGGCTATTCCAGTAGGTTTGATTACGAATGAACTGTTATCCAATTCCCTGAAATATGCATTTGAAAATATGGATTTTGGGGAGATCAATATCACCTTCAGTCAGTCTGAACCGGGATCCTACAAACTATTGGTGGAAGATACTGGTAAAGGCTTGGATGAAAATCTGGACATTGATAAATCCAAGTCATTGGGTTTGAAACTTGTCCGCACCCTGACCCGGCAGATCAATGGCCAATTGACCATCAGCTCCAACCCCGGGGCCTCCTTTGAAATTGACTTTAAAGAGGTGGGATTGGCTGCATAAAAGCAATGTTTAGCAAGAACAAATGACCATTCACCTTCATTTCACAGCCCTTCCGATTCCAAATTGATCTCCTGCTTTGGTTACCTGATGCTTGGTGAAATGGATTTCCACCATTTTCTCACTCGCCACATAATTATGGAATTCATCTTTGAGGGTCAAGAGAATATTTCGGGTCTCCACATCGATTACTTCACCGCTGGAAGGATAGGCATATTTCCCGTCCAAACTGAAAGTGATCCATCCGGGCATGTCCTGAAGAGGAATGGTCGTGAGTTGCTGATAGGGTGGTGTTGCACTGAATACATGCATCCGCATATTGTGGCCATCACTGACCCATACTTCTTTTTCATTTGGCGTAAGACCGATACCATGACTCGGGTTTCCATGTCTCCGTACAGGGCCTTTTTCCCAACCTTCCACTTTAATACTGTTCAGTACTTCCCCTGTTTTCAGGTCACCCACTTCAAAACCCAACAAATCATCCACATTTGCAAAAACTAATTTTTCCTGACTATCTATGGTAAAAGGCCGGACACCATTGCTAAAGGGGCCTACTTTTTTGATGATGGAATGGTCTTCGGTATTTGTCACATGTAAATAAGGCGATGCAATATCGGCCAGGTAAGCATGTTTCCCTGAAGGGCCATAGAGTGTGTTGTGTGCCCGCTGATGCACGTCAATTTTCTTGATGATTTCACCCGATTCGCAATCGACCACATTCCAAAAACTCTTTTCCAGGGAAGGTAAATACATGGTTTTACCATCAGGTGATATTGCCATCCGATCTGCCCCGCCCTCATAGGTCTTCTCCCAAAGGATCTTTTCCGAAGTCAGGTCAATGCGTTGGAGTGTTTGGAGGGTGCTGACAAAAATGCTGTTGAGGGCCACACTAACTGCCACCCCTTTGACATTGGAAGGCTTGCCGTTGGGAAGTAAACCCTGGGTTTTGATTCTTTTGACAAACCGATGGTCGTTGTCCATGTCAAATACCAAAATCCCATGACCGCCATACCCCAGGTAATTCCGGATTCCCGGTACAGCCACATACAAATATCTTCCTGATTCAGGAGATTGGATTTCAGGGTCAGCATCATTGACCTGAAAGGGTATCCACGCCGAAGTGAATAAAACTAAAATGAAGGCGATGACAATAGGTTTGATTTTTTTGGGCTTCATGTTTTTTTGTTTTGTAAAATGGGTTGGAAGAAGATAATGGATAAAGATAAACATTTGGGGCCCATTTGAAAAATCGGGTTTTATAAGTTGATAGGCTGATTTCTTAATTAATAAAACACACAAAGGATATTTTTAAGATTTTCGGGCAATCCAAGTCAATCCTCAGAATTTCCCAAAGAGTATAAAAGGATGATTTCTGAATCCCAATTTACTTGAGATATCCAATCTACAAATATTAGAATCAGCACTAAAAAAAAGCCCGGCTTCATAACCGGGCTTTTATTAGATCTCTTCTTCTGAACCACCTTCCTCAAATTCTGAGGACTTGGGTTTGTCAGAAGGTTTGTACGGGACAAAACCTTCTCTTTTGAACTTGTAAGGTTCTGTTCTCTGATTCACTGCATGGTTAGCAAGATCCAGCATACCAAATCCCTTATGGGTGAAGGCACCTAGACCACATTTGAACACGAAGTCCTGAACTTCTGGAGCGGCATACAAGGTGAATGGGAGGGTGTAACCTCTAACCTCATATTTGACATCCATGTCATAAACGGAGTAGATTCTGGCAAATTTCTTTTGCTGCTCTCTCAGCTTATTTACATAATTCATATCCGGTACTACCTGAAACTTATAGAATGATTCCATTTGTTCCTGGGAATACCAGCCCGATCTTTCCATCCTGGTCAGGGTAGATTCATACAACAGATCAGAAAACTCATCTGTATCCGGATTGATAAATCTTTTTCCTGATTCGTCATTGAAAGCAGGGGTCAACAATACCAATGGAGAAATACAAACAAACTTGTTTGATGTTTCCAAGGTAGGTTCGGTTTCCTGTTCGGTGTACTCGGGTGAAAGGATGAGGTTTCCCAATTCAATTTTCGGGGTATCAAATACCTGCTCCAGCAAATAGTCCATAAATTCTTCATTGGGTGATGAAAGTACTAAAGTGACTAAGCTTGAGTAATAATGAAGCCCGCTTCTACTTACTTTGGTCTGTCCTTTCAGACCAGAGAAGTTGAAGTAATTGTAATTGAAAAATTCCTCCTTACCACCTTTGACAATCAAACCTTTCAGGAATTGAGCCAAGATGTACTGATGATGAAAAGGCAAATAAGCA
>NZ_JBGTCA010000484.1:0-1613 GCF_041749095.1 Aquiflexum sp.
TTCCTCGATTCTGATTTTCATGCGATTTACCAGTCCGAAATGCAAATGGGAAAGCTGATGAATGCTTTGACATTGATGTCGATATTTATTGCGTTTTTGGGATTGTTTGGGCTGACAGCTTATTCAGTACAGCAGAGGGCAAAGGAAATCGGTATCAGGAAAGTTTTTGGTGCAGAGGAATCTGAAATTTTTCTCCTTTTATCATCAAATTACGTCAAGCTAATAGGTGTTTCATGCCTTATTGCTGTTCCTACTGCTTATATTCTGATTTCTCGGTGGCTTGATGATTTTGCCTTTAGGATTCCATTCGAACTTTGGGTTTTTGTCATTGCCTGTTTGGGTTGTTTTGCTTTAGCGATCATGACTGTAGCTCTACAATCTTACAAAAGCATGGGAAGCAATTCAATCAAAATATTGAAGAGTGAATAAAACAATCCATGTATTCTAAAACATGAATTCAGACTAAATGCATAACTGAAAACTTGCTCTAAGGAGTGTTAGTGTAATCAAATCCCTAATAGGGTGGAAAAACCTAAATACTTCAGTCTTCGGTCCTCTTTCATTCTCAAAGGGAATGGGATTCAAAAGCGAATAAAATTCAAGAAATAACCAACTTAAAACCACATTCAAATATGTTATCCAACTACCTCAAAATCGCACTCCGTGGCTTTGTAAAGCATAAGCTCACTTTCTTTATTAACTTGTTTGGATTGGCCCTAGGTTTATGGGCAGCTATCCTGATCGGACTTTGGGTCAAATCGGAGTTGAATATGAATCGGGATTTTGCTGAAATTGATCAGGTTTACAGGATTATGGAACATCAGCGTTACGGTGCCGAAATTTTCACCACCTACTCTACCCCTGGTATTTTGGCTAATGAACTCAAGGAGGTCTTCCCGGAAGTGGAAAGGGCAGCTACCTATACATCGCAACAGGACAATCTTTTTGTTGTCGAGGACACTAGGATCAAATTGAATGGATTTTATGCGGGGGAGGATTACCTGCATATCATGCAATATGAAATACTTCACGGTGACAGGGACAAAGCTTTGGCAGAGATTTCAAATATTGTACTTACTGCGGAAGCCGCCATAAAGTTATTTGGGAAGACAGATGTAGTAGGTGAAACTTTGGTATTGAAGGAAACCGAAGGAGATAATGCTTTTGTTGTCCAAGCGGTTTTGGATTCTTTTTCAAAAGATTCCAATGCCCAATTTGAATATATTCTTCCATTTAAGTTTATGCTTGACAACCCTGACAATGAATGGTTGAAGGGATGGGACAATAATGGCCCGAGTACCATAGTAAGATTGAACAAAGAATCCGACTGGCAGGCGTTTTCTGCAAGTATTGAGGATTTTATTTTAGAACGATTTGAAGGCAGTAACGTCAAGCTTTTTGCCTATCCACAAACTGAACTTTACCTCCATGGAAAATTCAAGGATGGCATACAGCAAGGTGGCAAGATCGAATATGTAAAGTTATTTTCGATCATAGGTTTATTTGTCCTCCTGATCGCCTGTATCAATTTTATGAACCTGTCAACTGCCAAATCCCAGAAAAGAGCCAAGGAAGTCGGTGTAAGAAAAGTAGTAGGCGCAGAAAAAGGAGCA
>NZ_JBGTCA010000485.1:0-2843 GCF_041749095.1 Aquiflexum sp.
GGTTTCCACGATCCAAATCAACATCGGTAAGATCAACCTCCTTGATTGAACCCAATGTTTCCCTGCTCATCCAGGCTTCTATCAAACTGCCTCCCCAAGAGGTATGTATCATACCAACCGGAACATCTAAAATCTCTTGTAATTGCTGTCCAAAAAAATAGGCCACAGCACTGAACCCTGCCACACTTTCCGGAGACGCTTGTTGCCAGGCTGAATACTTTTCCACATTATTTAATGGAGTCATTGAGGCTGCTTTGTCAACTGAGAACAGTCGAAGGTTTGTATTATGGGAATTTGCAATCGACATAACAGAACCAAATGTGGGTTGCCCGTTAAAGCCTTTTATAGGTTGTTCCATATTCGATTGCCCTGAACACAACCAAACTTCTCCAAATAAGATATTTTCCAATACAACATTCGACGTTTCACTTTTTATTGTAATGATTTGGGGTTGTTTACTGTTGGTCGTTTTCACCTCAATGCGCCAATTTCCCTCATTGTCAGCAATAAGATCCATTGGAGCCGTTAGCCAGGATGCATCAATAGAAATGCTCTCTTTGGCATCAGCCCAGCCCCATAGTACGACGGTAGCATTGCGCTGCAATACCATATTTGAAGATACCAGCGCAGGAAGTTTAATTTCTGCATAAACTGATTGAATCACCAGTAATTGGATTGATGCTAATAGAATAAATAAATTGCCTCGTCTCATTTATATCTTCATTTAATTGTTGATTATAGGTCACTTTTTATCTAATGGACTATAATTGATTTAGTTATAACCAGTTATCGATTCCACATTGGTGCGTAACAATTTCTCCCGGAATTACATTAGCTGCCATCACAGAAATAACATCTGCGTCACGATCAATGGGATACTCCACTATTTCAATTTTCCCCCCAATTGATGAATAGTGTTCTGGACTAATCCTTCCACAGTATTGCCTCTGCCATCTTTTATCTGGTATTGTATTTCCATACCCCATGTAGGTTTGATGTCGGGTATAGTCAGTTTGATGGATTTTTTGTCTTTGTCCAATTCCGCTTTGGTCACTATCAAAATTTGTTCATTGTAATGTTTCGACCCATACTTTCTGGACCGTAAAAGGTCCCAGGTTTTAACTGAATAATGAGAAGTGTCCTGAACACTATTTGCATCCAGATTGTCTGTAAAACTCAGTTTCATTCCATTTTTAGTTGCCTGTATTCCAACTGGAATAACCATTGGTTTTTCCACTTTTCTAATTCGATAAAGTCCGCCCAACTGAGGTTGAGTAGAACCCCAAGCTGACAATCCGCACAAATACAATTGTTCATCCCCAGGATTGAAACGTCCCCGCATTACTCCAGTGGAAAATCTTGGCACCGGCAATTCAAAAATCCCACCCTGCACCTGATCCCCGATTTTTTCAAAGGGAACCACGAATACTTTTCCGTAACCGTAAGACAAGTTCAGCAGTTTGCCGTTCAAAGGCCCCCACTTTTTACTATCCACCCAAAGGAGTTCTGAGGGAGATTGATCTATTACTCTGTCTATCCAAACCAAGGGTTGCTCCATCCCGGCTTCTGTGCTGTCGGCCGGGGGATTATAGCCAAACTTATTACCATAAAACCCACCTTTTTTAACCCAATTGACCCGGTTCATGGGGTTCCAATGCCCTTCTTGGTCGGTTACTATAAATGTGCCATCCGGATTGAGGCAGACGCCATTTGCAGCCCTGAAACCGGTGGCTACTATTTCTGTTTTCAAGCCATCCTTGCTTACTTTAATTAAAGTTCCGTGTTGAGGTATTAAAGCTTCCCGCGCATGCCGGGCACTTTTTGCATAATAAAAGTTCCCATCCTTATCTACCTGAAGTCCCATGGCAAATTCATGGAAGTGGTCGGTTACCTGATGGTCATTGTTGTAGCTTTCGTAATAATCTGTTTCCATATCTCCGTTAAAGTCATGCAACTTTACGAGCTGATCTCTGCACGTGACAAAAATCTCCTCATTGACTACTTTGATTCCCAAAGGTTGGAACATGCCTGAAGCAATTCGTTGCCAAGTGAGTTTTCCCGAGTTTTTCGTAAACCCTTCTACCAGCCAAACATCCCCATCCGTAGAGCAAATTACTCCTTTGTTAGTATCCTTAAAGAAGTCCAATCCGCTCAATCGGAATTGGTTTTTCCACGGACTGTCGAAGGGAGGATTCATGATATCCACCTGAAATGGACCTTCTTGGGAGCCTTGTAGGACCTCAGAGGTTAATTTTTGGGGATACCTTGCAGGCCCACCTTTAATCAAAGGATTTAAGTCCTCAGCTTGGCCGGAAGTTTTGGCGTATTGAGGAAGTCCCTTCAACATGGGTTTTCCTATAAGTAATTTGATTTTTGCAGGCATAGACGGAGCCACTTCCATCACAATAAATCCATTCTGATTTTTTAATTTCACTCCATCTCCCACAATCGCAACTGAGGTTCCGCTTGGAGCTATTCTCATTTGTAGGGACTTATCTGAGGATGAAATATTCAATGTCCTTGTGAAAACCGGCTGGTTATCGACCGTTTCCAGTCCGAATGTTTCCAGAATTTTGGCACTTCCTACGGTGTATGAAATGATCACCCGATCCTTGAATTGGTAAAGTCCCTTGTAATGTGCCCATTCCCTTGGCAAGGGGCCAAATCTTCTTTTGTCCCTTGCCATGAATCTGGGATCATCGAAAGTACCTGTAGTAGGATTTGCCCAAGCTGGAACGACGGGATTTGAAAAATGCAGGTCTCCGGCTGTTCTTGGGGAGATATTGTGTTTTCCGTTAAATAAAATGGCTTCCCAATCAATAAAGCCTTCCCCTGTCCAAGCT
>NZ_JBGTCA010000486.1:0-11252 GCF_041749095.1 Aquiflexum sp.
ATCATCTGGGAACAACAACATGCTTGGTTTAAATTTGGAACACTTAAATTCAATATGGATAACAACATGAAAGTCATCAGCATGGATTTCGAAGTGCCAAATGATGATATTTTCTTTGAGGAGTTAAAGCCGAAGAGGGTAAATTAATAATTGTGCCTACAAATCTGATCGCAGCATATATTTAATTCGATATTTATGGATATTGGATATTTGTTGATATTAATGCATCGATAAAGAACAAATATCTATTAGTATCTAAATATCAATCAATATCAAGTAAAATATAATTCAACATTAAAATTACTCATTAACATCAAATAGAATATAAACCCCAAACCCAAAACCCATCATGAATAAGAAAAAAACATCATTTTCCAGAAGAGATTTTGTCAAAGCATCCCTGTTGAGTGGTGTGGGCTTTATGATCGTTCCGAGGCATGTTTTGGGAGGACCGGGTTATGTTGCTCCAAGCGATAAGGTCAACCTTGGTTTTATCGGGGCAGGAGGAAAGGGGAAACAAAATGTCCAGGCATTTTTAAAATTGGAGGATGTGAATATCTCTGCCATTGCTGACCCTGCCTACTACTGGAACTTGGCTGACTTCTACTACAGGTCTGAAGCTGGAAGGGGGCCTACTGCAGAATTGATTGAGGATTTTTATGAGGGTATGGGAGATAGAAAACGTCTTGCCCAATACGATGATTTTAGGAAAATGATGGAGGAGTCTAAAGATTTGGATGCCATAGTCTGTTCGACCCCGGATCATACCCATGCCTATATCACTTTGATGGCTTTGAAAATGGGTAAACACGTGTATTGTGAAAAACCTTTGACCCACAATATCTGGGAAGCAAGGGAAGTAGCCAAAGTAACGAAGGAAACAGGATTGATTACCCAAATGGGCAATTCCGGTCATGCATCAGATGGAATCAGGGAAACAGTAGAATATCTACGGGCAGGAGTCATTGGAGAGGTCAAGGAATGCCATGCTTGGGTACCTGCAGGTAGATGGTTACCCGGACTGCAAGGAATTCCCCAAGGCGAAAGTACCATGCCTATTGGTTTTGATTGGGATCAATGGTTAGGCCCTCGGGAAATGGTGCCGTTCCATCAGGATTATGTTCCTGTGACGTGGAGGGATTTTTGGGATTATGGCTGCGGGGCATTGGGAGATTTTGGTTGTCATGACCTGGATGCCGTGACTTGGGCTTTTGACTTGGAAAATCCGGATACCGTTCAGGTTTTTCCGGCAGGTTATTCCGATGACAAAATCGCTCCTTATGGGGAAATCGGCTATTTCAATTTTTCTGCAAAAGGCAAACAGAAAGCCATGAAAATCAACTGGTATTCGGGTGGATTGAAGCCTGATCTTCATCCCGCACTACCAAAAGGATTCTCATTTCCAAGCCGCGCCGCCATGTATGTGGGGACCAAAGGGGTAATCTTTAATAGTGGAAGTAGAAATCCACAGGTCTTTCCCGAATCCTTGAGAAACAGTATTAAACCTCCAAAACCATCTATAGCCAGATCTCCGGGTCATTTCAGGGAGTGGATTGATGGTATCAAAGAAAACAAACCTTCAGCCGCCAATTTTGAATATGGATCCAGATTGACCGAAATCACTTTATTGGGGGTATTGTCCCTGCGATTGGGTGGGAAGCTGATCGAATGGGATTATAACAATATGAAGGCAAAAGGAATACCTGAAGCAGATCAATACATACAAGAACCTGTCAGAAGGGGCTGGGAGATGTAAATAAGTGAAATTGTTAATCATGGATTACATAATCCGTGTAAAATTGTTAATGGCAATTAACAAAACCTGTCAGGTTAATTCCATAAATCCTCTTAATCTACTGGACTGTGGATAAATATCTGCCAGGTTTAGATTAATTCTCATTCAGGAAACTCCAAAATCAATTATTATCCTTTTTGCTGTTCTCTTTAAGGGAGTGCTCCAATTGACGGAGCTTTTCCTGATGTTCTGTTTGCCATTCCTGCATTTTGATTTGGAATTCCTGCATCTTTACCTCATTCTCTTTTTGCCAGATCTCCATTTTCTTTTGGAATTCTTCCATTTTGGGACGGTTTTCTTCTTCCCAGATTTTCATCTTATTCTGGAATTCATCTATTTTTGGTTGGTTCTCTTCCTGCCAGGCTTTCATTTTTAATTCATACTCCTTCATTTTGGGCTCATTGGCATTTTGCCATTCTTGAATTTTGGCTTGGTATTCGGCAATTTTTGGTTGAAATTCTTTTTGCCATTCCTGCATTTTCATTTGGTATTCCTGCATTTTAGGCTCATTGGCTTTTTGCCATTCTTGTATTTTGGCCTGGTATTCAGCTATTTTTGGCTCAAATGTTTTATAATATTCCTTTTGGGCCTTAGCCCACTTTTCCATATCTGCTTTGTGTTTTTCTTGCCATTTCTTGATTTCTTCTTTCGTCATTTTGGTGGTATCCATTTTGAGCACATTGATGTCTAAAGGAGAAGGCAATAGCTTAGGATCCATTTCAGGCATAATGGGCATAGGGATATTCTTGAAAAAATCAGGATGTGGGATCATTTTCTCAAACTGTTTATCATCAAATTCCCATTTTGGCATATTGTCAAAATCCGTAGGAGGAAGCAGCGGTACTCCAATCCTTATCTGTGGCATGTTGCTGAAATCTCCCCAACTGAAATCCAGTTCTTTGAACATCATTCCCATTTCAGCCAATGGCTTTAATCCCTCAGCAAGTTTTTGGGATATTTCCGCATGTTCTTCGGGTGTCAGTTCTCTTTCCGTTAAAGAGTCGCCTTCAAATTGATAAATTCTTTTTTTCTTTTGGGGGACTGTGTCCTGTTCAGCGAAGAACTGGATTTCCGGAATGTCCAGTTCAGTGGCGGTAGTTTCGGTTTCAGTCGCCATTAAGTCCTCAAAGGAGTCTATGGAGGGCTTATCATTGGCACCGACCATTAAGGTGGCCCCGATCAATAGTGTAATCATCATGGTTATGCTGGTTAAAGTAGTTGGTTGAGTTGAATAGGTTTTAAGTCCCATAATTCTTTTGATCCTGTCCAAAGTGGGATTTCTAGGCTTGGCTGCTGCCATGGCCATTTCAGGACTTGGTTTGCTGGCATAGTTGAGGACATTTGCGAGTCCATGGGCCAAGTCTTTGGGTGCAATCCCCATGTTGATGGCCATATCATCACAGGCATTTTCTCTTAATTCCCTTGCAGTCTTGTTGATCCACCAGAATACAGGGTGAAAGAAAAATACAACCTCGAGGAATGATTGAAATAGGTTAACTAAATAATCGTAACGTTTGATATGGGCAAGTTCATGGGCTAAAATAGCTTCAAGCTGGGAAGGAGACAAATGGAAAAACAGACTTGCAGGGATCAATATGACAGGCTTCCAGACTCCATAAGTTACAGGCATATCCAAATGAACGGTTTTCAGTAGCTTGATTGGTTTTTTCAATTGGAGCAAAGCCATTTGTTGTTGGAAAAGCTGCATCCATTTGGGATCAACCATTTCATGGTTTTTGATGCTTATGATTCTTAAATCTGACAATGAAGTCCCAAACCTTACCAAAAACAACATCGCTCCCAAAATCCAGAACTGAACCATAAAAGGTATCCACGTCTCGATTCGCTGGGATAGCAAAGACCAGTTTGAGCTTGGTTCTGCCAAAAAATAACCCATAGCGTCTCCCTTTGCCAGTAAATAATCAATTTCATTTTGGGTAAATGCGAATTCCTCAGTGGAGGGCTTTTCCTGCAAATGGAGCAAAAAGCTCCCGATAGCCAGAGAGCTGATCAAAAACAATGCACCAATAGTCAACCGATATTTGAAAGCGGCTGATTTTTGTTGAAAGATCCTAATCACAAGCCACAGGATCAATCCTATACCTGCAATCTGCCAAATGGCATGGATGATCATCCAACCTAAGGCAAAGAGGTATTTTTCAGGGATCAATGTTTCCAATATTTCCATTATTGCTCTTGTTCTAATTGGTCAAGAAATGCGCGAATTTCATCTAATTCTTCCTTGGAAGTATTACCCTGTCCCAAAGCCTGCATCACGAGATTTTTAGCTGATCCACCAAACGCCGTACTTACAAAATTGCTCAACAGGTTTTTTTGGGTTACCTGTTCATCCACCGCTGGAAAATAGACATGTGTTTTGTTTTGCTCATCTCTTTTGAGCAATCCTTTCGAATGCATGATCTGCATCTGTTTGAGCGTGGTAGTGTAGCCGGTATCCTTTGTTTCGGCCAGTTTCTCATGGATTTCCCTGACAGTGGCCTTTTTCATCGGCCATAAAATCGACAGGATTTCCAGTTCGGATTCAGTTGGTTTAGCTTGCATATCGATAAATACGATTTGTTTCGTACAAAGTTATACGAAGACTGTCGTAATGCAAATATTTTTGACGATTTTTTTCGTACTTAAAGAGAATTTAAGACTTCCCGGCTTCATATTCATTGAAATGTTTTAAAATTCCGGTTTTTTTTTTTGAATAATTTCTTTTCATTATTTACCGAAAAAGTTGTAGTATAAATTGTTCTTTAAATCCAGAATAACTAATTTTCATTTCCGTGAATACTGATTTGATTGAAATGAGAAGGTTAATATGGATTTTGATTTTTGGAACAATCTCATGTATTGATCCCTATATATTTGACGCGGATGAGCCAATAAGGATGCTGAGCGTGGAAGGGTTTATCACAACAGGCGAAGGCCCCCATGAAATCCGACTTTCAAGAGTGGCCCGATACGGTCCTTCTTTTATAGGGTTCAACCTCCCTGAGACAAGGGCAGCTGTTTTGATCAAGGATGATCAGGGTAGGGTCATTGAACTGATAGAATCCGAATCAGGAGTGTACAAATTACCCGGTGGATTTAGGGGACAGATCGGAAACAGTTATAACCTGGAAATCAAACTTCAAAATGGTAAAAGGTATATTTCAAGACCTGAGAAGCTTGTATCTGTTCCTCAGGTGGACTCCCTTTCCTATAGATCTGTCAAAACCCCCACAAGCAACCGCTTTAGGGAAGAGGTAGGAGTACAGGTAACCGCTTATTTTCAGGATCCGGTGGAGGAAGAAAACTATTATTACTGGAGACCTTTGGAATCCACCTTTATATTGGTATCGGAACCGGATGCAGAAGGAACGCAAGGAGGAACTGTTGCTTCCTGTTGCTCGAGATGCTTTCACAAGGATGTCCCCAAGCCTGCAAATGTTATAACTGTCGGGGATTCAGAATTTAATGGTACATATCAGAACAGGCTCATTGCTTATGTAGTGGACAATGGCATGAGATTCAAAGAAACCTATCGACTTGATATACTTCACTTGTCTTTGTCCCAAGGAGCCCACATGTTTTTAAATTTGGTAAACCAGCAGCTTAGCTTGACCGGTTCGGTATTTGATCCACCACCGGCCAATATTCGTGGCAATATGATCTGCCTTGATGATCCAGACGAACAGGTTTTGGGTTACTTTTTTGCATCTGACGTGCAATTATTAAGGGTTTATATTGAGCAGGTAAATTTGGAGTTTTACAAGATACCCCAAGCCTTCTCCCCTTATGATTGCCGGGAATATTTACGGCTTATGGATCCATTGGGCAGAAATCCTGTCAGGCCTCCCCTTCTTCCTACCAATCCTCCTGATGACTGGGATCCATAAATTTACCTTTCGATAATTTCATTATGATAAGATATTGTACTCTTATATTTTTGTTACTTCTTGGTCTTTTGCTGTCCTGTACAGAAGAGAGATGGGGGGATTTCACATTACTGACTGAAGAAGTGGTCAACGTAAGTGGTGAAAGGGCCATTATCCTTGGCAGAATATTGGCCACTCAGAATGTGCGCATCGAAGACCATGGATTTCATTTTTCGACTGATAATAATTTTTCAGATCAAATTGTTCTTTCACTGGGACCAACCGAAAACCCGGGAAGATTTGTGGGGGAGCAAGATGGTTTTGACTTAGGTATCCGGTATTTTGTGAGGGCATTTGCTGTTTTTTCCGGAGAAACTT
The DNA here is from genome assembly GCF_041749095.1 of Aquiflexum sp. Taxonomy (GTDB): domain Bacteria; phylum Bacteroidota; class Bacteroidia; order Cytophagales; family Cyclobacteriaceae; genus Aquiflexum. Next base: position 6,040 of record NZ_JBGTCA010000486.1, read on the forward strand.
TGCTGGGAAATACCATAGAATTTTCGACCATTCTGGCTAGCATTGACAGCTTTGAACCCATGACCCAGTCGCCGGGGGACATCATAACCATCATAGGAAGAAACTTCGGAGATGATGCAGAAGTGTTTTTTGGGGAAAGCAAAGGAACTGTGATCGAAAACAGTAATGGTTTCCGTATAAGGGTTCGTGTTCCTTCAGTAGGCAGTGAAATTGAGGTTCCACTCAAAATATTAACAAGGGGCATTGAGATTTTTGCTGACCATCCTTTCAAGTATGTTACAGGCCAATACACACGATTGGAAGACATACCAAATGGTGAGGCGATAAAATCAGGCATTTTTTTCCAGCAGGGGTCCAATTTTCATGTAGGTTTGGGCTACGGGGTATTTTCCAATCCCAAGTCTGAAATATTTGCCTATTCCCCGGTCAGTCAGGATTGGAGTCAGACCCCATTTGAAGGCAGGACCCATTGGAAGCCATTTTCCAGTAGGAGTGGATATTTTGGAGGCGGATATTTGATAAACAATGCCATTCCACAGCAATACAATCCTGATTTCTGGTATTTTGATGGGGAGAAGTATCACCCATTGCCCAGCCCTCCGTTGCAGTTTGCCAATTCGATTTGCTTCGAAATCCAAAATGAGATTTACGTTGCCGGAGGTGATTTGGCCGTTGGATCGGTGGTGAGGAAGTTTGACCCTGTTTCCAATACCTGGAGTTTCAGTCCCAATTTGCCTTTCAATGTCAATCAGGATATGCTCCATTTCACCTACAATGACAAACTGTATTTGATTGACAATGACAAATTGCTCTGGGAGTATGACCCGTTTACATCTGTTTCAAGAGTAGCAGGAAAATACCCCTCACCGTTTATAGATAACATATCCGATACGGGAGGGATTGCTATTGTCCTCGGGAATAAAGCTTATTTGGGACTTTATGTGACCACACCCTTTATGTGGGAGCTTGATATGGAAACTTTTAACTGGTCCAAGAAAACGGATTTTCCAGGTGATCTATGGACAAGCAATGCGGGGATTTTTGTCCACGAGGAAGCGATATATATATTTCGTTCGGCCAGATTTGACAATTTTTCCGAATTCTGGAGATTTGATCCCGAAAAGTTTTGAAAAATGAAGGGATGTAAGTCATGGTTTTTTATAGTTCTATTAGCAGGATTTTCCTGCATTGACTCATTTCCAATTGAAACGGATGAATCCGAGGGGGTGTTGATTGTCGAAGGATTTGTCAGCACAAGACTTAAATACCAAAGAGTGAAATTGACCCGTGCAGGTCGGTTCAGTCCTGAGATTTCAGATATAAACAGACCCATTTTGAATGCAAAAGTTTTGATCAAGGATAATTTGGGTAAAATCATACCCTTAAATTCTGTTGGTTCGGGATTTTATGAATCAGAGGTTGAGTTTTCGGCTGAAATTGGAATGTCCTATAATTTGGACATTACTCTTTCCGATGGAAAGCGATTTATTTCTCTACCGGAAAAAGTGATGCAGGTGCAGGAAGTGGATTCCCTCACCTATAAGGCAGTCAGGACAGTGACCACAAACCGCCTCAATGATGAAATCGGTGTTGAAGTGACAGCCCATTTTCAGGATCCTGTCGATCAGGTGAATTATTATTATTGGAAACAAATTCCTTCCACTTATATTTTGGTATCCGAACCTGAACTCTACCATACCCCACCTTGGTACAACCCACCTAGGCAACCTTGGCCCTTGGCTTGCTGCAATCGTTGTTTTGATACTGATATCCCCACTCCTTTTAACATCATGACCACTGATGATTTCGACTTTAACGGAACTTACCAAAGAAGGCCTATTGCCTATGTTGTCGATAACGGGCTGAGGTTCAAGGAAATTTACAGGTTGGACATTCTCCATTTGTCAGTCTCACAGGAAGCACATAGGTTTTTAAGGTTGGCCGATCAGCAAGTGAGGTTGACTGGGTCAATTTTTGATCCCGCACCTGCCAACATCCGTGGGAATATGCTTTCACTTCAGGATAAGAAAGAAACTGTCCTGGGTTTTTTTTTTTTTTGCTTCAGATGAGCGGTTGTTGAGGGTTTACATCCACAAGGAAAATTTGGAATTTGCACAATTACCAAGGGCATCAGTTCCCAATGATTGTCGGAATGCATACTTTCCGGAATCTCCGGATCCCTTCAGGCCCAACCCTAACCCCTTGCCTACTCATCCACCGGATGATTGGGATCCTTAACATCATGAAGTTCTTCGTTAGAAGAATGACCGAGGATTCATATCTTTTTCTTAATTTGCGCCCATGTGTTTATTAGCGTTTAACTGGAACAATCACCCTGAATATAAAATGATCCTTGTAGCAAACAGGGACGAGTTTTTTGTAAGACCTACAGCATCCCTGCATTTGTGGGAGGAGGGGTTTTATGCAGGTAAAGATCTCCGCGCAGGAGGAACTTGGTTGGGTATCCATCCCAATGGAAGATTTGCTGCGCTGACCAATTACCGCGATATGCGCAATATGAAAAAGGACGCCAAATCCCGTGGCGACCTTGTTAAAAACTTTTTGGAGGGGGAAATGGGTCCTGGGGAATATCTCTCAGAAATACAAAAAGAAAAAGACCTTTATGAGGGATTTAACCTTCTTGTGGGTCTTGGTGATGAACTATTCTATTTTTCCAATAAGATAGAGGGTATTCATAAACTGCCCCACGGTTTGTTTGGTTTGAGCAATGCACTTTTGGATACCCCTTGGAATAAATTGCTGATGGCAAAGGAAAAACTCAAAGAAAAAATTGAAAATGGTTCCTTGGACAAAAATGGATTGAGAGAGGTTGTCCTTTCCAAAAATATCGAGCCTGATGATCAATTGGCAGATTCCGGTGCCACCTTGGAACAGGAACGATTGCTTTCTGCCCAGTTTATCAATGTGGGCAATTATTATGGAACCATCAATACCACTGTTTTGCTCTGGAAACATTCAGGTGAAGTGGAAATAAAGGAAATGAGGTATTTTCAAGTTGAGGATAGGACTGTTGAAAATGAAGCTACTTTTGAAATGGAAGGAGTGAATGAACATAAAATTGACTGAGACTGTTTTCCAATAAATAAATTATTATGGGAATTTCGGATGTATTGATAGTTGGTGGGGGTCCCATTGGGTTGGCGTGTGGGATAGAATGTGAAAAATCAGGTCTGGATTATGTCATTGTAGAAAAAGGAGTCCTGACCAATTCTCTGTACAATTACCCGCTGAACATGACTTTTTTTTCTACTTCCGAAAAGCTCGAAATGGGTGGAATACCTTTTATGTCGGTCTCACACAAACCCACCCGAACAGAAGCACTTGAATATTACCGTAGGGTTGCCAAAACCTGGAAATTGAAAGTCAGACTTTATGAAGAAGTCAAAAGTTTGGTAAAAGAGGAAGACTTTTTTGAAATCATGACCTCTAAAGAAACCTATCAAACAAGAAACATCATTATTTCCACTGGGTTCTATGACCTGCCTAATCTGATGAATGTTCCCGGAGAAGACCTTCCAAAAGTTACGCATTACTACAAAGAGCCCTGGCCATATATCGGTCAAAAAATTCTGGTAGTAGGCGGGGCCAACTCCGGGGTAGATGTGGCTTTGGAAACCTGGCGTAAAGGTGCTGACGTTACCATGGTACTCAAAGATGAAGGTGTAGATCCAAAAGTCAAATACTGGGTCAAGCCTGATATAGAAAATAGAATCAAGGAAGGATCAATCAAAGCTTTCACAAATTCCCTGGTCAAAGAAATCCGGGAAAATGAAGTGGTGATCGATACCCCTGATGGAGAGGTCACTGTGGAAAATGATTTTGTCCTGGCAATGACCGGATATGTTCCGAATTTTGCCTTATTGAATCAATTGGGAGTGGAACTGAGTCTGGACGAAAAGCGTCAGCCCTGCTACGACCAAACCAATCAGGAGTCCAATATTCCTGGAGTTTACTTAGCAGGTGTGGTCTGTGGCGGATTGAATACCCGTGAATTTTTTATTGAAAATTCCATCGTCCATGCGGAGCAGATTGTGAAGCATATTGTGGGGAAAGAGAAAGTATAAGAAAAAATGGTTAATTTTAAAGTAATAGAAATTAGCAATATGGATATCCAATCTTTAAAAATCGACTTGATTCACTGGCTTACCGAACTAGAGGACATATCCGTTCTGGAAAAGTTGCATTCTTTCAAAAATCAACGAGAAGGAAGTTTAAGTAAGGCACATAAAGACTTGCTAGATGGGCGAATATCATCTTATCAAGAAAATCCTGATAGTTTAATAGATTGGGATGATATGGTGAAAGAGCTCGATAAACGCCTATGAACAATATGATTAAGGTTTTGCCCGAAGCCCAATTGGATATTTATGATATTATTGATTGGTATGATGAGCAAAACATTGGTTTGTGAAGGCGATTCTATGAATCTTTAAAATCTAAGTTAAACTATATAAAGAAGTATCCTTTGCATAGTCAAATAGCATATCGTAATATTAGTAATATTTCGTTAGATAAATTCCCTTATCAGGTACATTATAAGCTAGACGAACAAAACAATTTGATTATTGTGTTTGCGGTTACCCATACGAGTCGAGACCTAAAGGTTTGGTAAAGGAAAGGCTAATATTTTGATTGATAAGGCCAAGCCAATCTTCCAATTTTAAAATTTTCCAATCTTTCAATTCTTTTTTCCCAACCTTCCAATCTTTCAATTCCCCTTCCCTTATCTTTGCGGCATGAATTACTTATCAGTAGAAAATCTCACCAAGTCATTTGGCGAGCGCAAACTTTTTCAGAACATTTCTTTCGGAATAGATCAGGGGCAGAAGATAGCCCTTGTCGGCATTAACGGTGCCGGAAAGTCGACATTGATGAAAATCATCATGGGTCAGGAAGTACCCGATTCCGGTAATGTTGCCGTTAACCAACAGGTCAAAGTCGCTTATGTACATCAGAATCCTGTTTTTTCAGGCGACCTCAGTGTGTTCCAGACCATATTTGACGGAAGCACTAATGAGACACTTCAGGTAATAGAACATTACCACAAAGCCATGTTGGACGCAGAGCACGGCAAAGACAACGGCGATGAGATGCAGAAGATTTTTGAAAAAATGGATACCCTGCAGGCTTGGGATTTTGAATACCAAATCAATGAAGTGCTTGGTAAACTTGGTCTTCATGACACAGAAATG
>NZ_JBGTCA010000487.1:0-4521 GCF_041749095.1 Aquiflexum sp.
AGATGGAAAAAAAATGGTGAAAAATGAAGGGAATGTGGAAATAGGAGGTTTTGGTCCTTATCCAATTGCATACAGATCCCTGATACCCAAAAAAGGAGAAGTCAAAAACCTATTTGTTCCCGCCGCACTTTCTGCCAGCCATATTGCTTTTGGCTCCATCCGGATGGACCCCGTTTTTATGGTTTTGGCGCAATCCTCCGCAGTGGCTGCTTGCCTGGCGATTGACCAAAATATTTCTGTTCATGAGGTAAATGTCCCGGAACTGCAAAATATCCTGAAAGAAAATCCCCTGGCTGATGGGGGCACCGCTGAGGTCTTGGTCGATAATGACGATGTAGAAAGCGTTCAGATTAAAGGCAACTGGGAACGGCAGACTTATGGTGGATATGGTCCAAGTTTTCTGAAAGATTTATCCAAAGGGACTGAGGACAATTCGGTTCGGTTTGTGCCAAATATCAAAGAGACCGGAAATTATGATGCCTATATTTATTTTTCGAGAACCAATGATGCAAGCAGTCAAACCGGTGTCAGGGTTTTTGACGGAACCACCGAAAAAGAAACCATAGTAAAAGAGGAAGATATCAGGGTAGAAGGTCAGACCTCCGGCGAGTGGGTTTTCTTGGGAGAATACAGGCTATCTGCCGGTAAAGAAGCTTTTGTAGAAATATCCAATAAAGGGGCCGATGGAATAGTGGTGGCTGATGCAGTCCTTTTTGTTCCCAAAAAATAAAGCCGGTATGAGAAAATTCACCAATCGATCACTTCTTTCAATTATTCTACTGGCAATAGGGATGACTTATTCCTGCCAAACTTCCCAAAAAGAAACCAATAAAAGCAAACTTCCAAATATCATCCTCCTAATGGGAGATGACCACGGTTGGGACGAGGTTGGATATAATGGACATCCTTATCTTCAAACACCTGTGCTGGACGAAATGGCGGCGACAGGATTAAGGATGGACCGCTTTTACTCGGCTTCACCGGTATGTTCGCCTACCCGTGGAAGTGTCATTACCGGAAGACACCCCAATCGCTATGGGACTTTTACACCGGGAACTTCCATCCGGCCTGAGGAAATCAGCATTGCCGGAATTATGAAAGAAGCCGGGTATGCCACGGCACATTTTGGCAAGTGGCATTTGGGTCCTGTAAAGGCTGAATCTCCCACCAATCCCGCAGCCATGGGATTTGATGAATACCTGTCGCATGACAACTTTTTTGAAATGAACCCATATTTGTCCAGAAACGGAGGGCCTCCGGAGCTGTACGAAGGCGAAAGTTCAGAGATTCTTGTTGCAGAAGCCATCCGTTTTATTCAAAAGTCCAAAGAGAATAATCAGCCGTTTTTTGTGGTAATCTGGTATGGTTCTCCCCATGAACCCTACAGTGGCCTGCCCGAGGACCTGGCGCTATATGATGACTTACCAGAATCTTTGGGTGATAAAATTGTAAGTCTAACTTCCAATGAAACAGGACAACAAATAGACAGACCCCAAAGGGAGGTATTGCAGGAGCGTTTTGCGGAAATCACTGCTATGGATCGTTCTATTGGTAGCATGAGAGACTATCTTAAGGCTGAAGCCCTACGCAAAAATACCTTACTATGGTATTTCGGGGATAACGGCACACCTCCTGAAGGAAATGCAACTGTTCCATTTAGAGGTGAAAAAGCTGATGTATATGAAGGGGGTGTTAGAGTGCCTTCTGTCCTGGAATGGCCTGCCGGAATTCCAAATCCAATGGTCACGGCTGTGAATTCGGTCTCTTCCGATGTGCTTCCCACTCTTTGTGCCATAACAGGGCAACCTTTACCAAATAGACCAATTGATGGTATTGATCTTACTTCTATGTTCGATGGTACCATGGTTGAAAGGAAAGAGCCAATTATGTTTTGGAACGGTACGGTTAGACAGGAAGAAGGATATAGTCCGGTACCGTATATAGACCCTGAATTGCAAAAAGGAACCTCACCCTTGGTCAAGCTGATGAATGGCATTGCTACCAGAAATTTTACCAATTTCCATCATCTGGATATTCAGGTACAGGATTTTGGTGGTGCAAGGGCCATTCTGGACAACAGGTTCAAATTGGTAATCCATGGCGGAATTGGGGATGATGCTAAAAAAGAACTTTTTGATGTAAGGGAAGATCCTGCTGAATCCAATAACCTGATCCAACAACTTCCCGAGGTGGGTATTCTCCTTGAAGGTAAACTCAAACTCTGGCAACAATCTGTATTGGAAAGTTTGATGGGAAATGATTATTGAAACAAAAAAAGATGGTAAAAATAAAAGTATTCCTGCTCAGTTTTACGATTTCCTGTCTCATAGTATTGACAGGTTATGCTCAAAACTCTTCACAGCTTCCCAACATCATCTATATCCTTGCCGATGATATGGGGTATGGAGATGTTTCTTCTTTTAACCCTGAATCCAAAATCATCACCCCTCACATAGACAGGTTGGCCAACAATGGGATAAAATTTACGGACGCCTATACCAGTTCTGCTGTTTGCACACCTACCCGCTATGGGATATTGACAGGCCGGTATAATTGGCGGTCTGAACTGAAATCAGGTGTTCTGGGCGGCTATTCCCCACCTTTGATAGAATCGGACAGACTGACCGTCGGCGAAATGCTTCAGGAAAAAGGATACCATACGGGTTTTGTAGGCAAATGGCACTTGGGATGGGATTGGTATTTTGAAACTGAGATGGAGAGTTTGAATAATCTTGGAAAAAATTTTGAAATTGATTTTACGAAGGTGATCAAAAACGGACCCGGTGAAAGGGGCTTTTCCTATTCTTATGGGTTCAGCGGTTCACTGGATATGCCTCCTTATGTATATGTGGAAAATGGCTGGGTAACCGCTCTTCCAAATAGGGTAACTGTCAATATGGACGAGAAGGCTTTTTGGAGAAAGGGGCAGACCGGAAGTGATTTTGAACATGTACAGGTATTGCCACATCTGACCGAAAAAGCCGTGCAATATATTGCGCAGCGATCCAGGAATAGTCAGCCCTTCTTTTTGTATTTAGCCCTGCCTGCTCCCCACACGCCGATTTTGCCCCTTACCGAATTTATGGGGAAAAGCAACACCAATTTATATGGAGACTTTATGCTGCAGGTGGATGATGTCGTGGGCCGTATCACAGGAGCTTTGGATGAGCATGGATTGTTGGAAAATACCCTTTTGATTTTTACCAGTGACAACGGATGCTCTCCAAGAGCAAGCTTTCCAGAGCTGATGAAGGTGGGCCATCACCCGTCCTATATTTTCAGAGGTCATAAGGCCGATATTTTTGAAGGAGGACTCAGAGTACCTTTTATAGTCCATTGGCCTGAAAAAGTCAGTTCCCCCAAATCTACCGAGGTGGTGATCAGTACCACCGATTTGATGGCTACTTTGGCTGAACTGACTTCCTATCCGCTACCGCCAAATGCTGCCGAAGACAGCTTCAGTTTTTTGGATATTTTGGAAAATAAACCCACCGTGATTGAAAGACCTCAGGTGGTACTTCATTCCATTGAGGGTCGGTTTGCGATCCGAAAGGAATATTGGAAGTTGATATTATGGCCGGGTTCAGGGGGATGGAGTGATCCAAAAACCTCTGAAGGGCTTGAATACCTTCCTTCAATGCAATTGTATGACCTCCAAAGGGACCCGGGTGAAACACAAAACCTTATTGACCAATATCCTCAAGTAGTCAGGCAATTGAGGGAGGAACTTATCCGCTTGATTCAGGACGGTAGGAGTACTCCCGGCCCTAAACAAAGAAACGATGGGCCGGAAATTTGGGATCAGGTAAAATGGATCCTTGATTAAAATCCATTGAAACAGGACTACAAGTAGATAGACTTCAAAAGGAGAATTTGTACGAGTATTCAGCTTGACCCGGTTAATTCGAATTTCTTTTCACATCGGTTGATGAAAGTTTTTGGTAAATTGTAGGTTCAAATAAAAATCTTCGAAAATATAATGAAAGACGATATTGGTAATCCTATTCTGACTGATTTTAATGTGGATGAATCACTGGAATGGCAAATGTCCCGGGCGGAGAAATATTGCTTGATGGGGTTAATGAAAGATTTAGCTCCGGATGTCTCTATTGAAATCGGCACCTATAAGGGAGGAAGCTTGCAGGTGATCAGCTCCTACTCCCAGAAGGTTTATTCCATTGATATCAGTGATTCACCCAAAAGATTTTTGGCTCCCAAATTCTCCAATGTAGATTTTGTAGTTGGTGATTCTGTGCAATGCCTCACTGACATTTTTCAGCAGATACAAAAAGAAGGAAGAAGACTGGATTTTATCTTGGTGGATGGTGACCATACCCGTAAGGGAGTTTTCCGTGATTTGGAGGCCATTTTTAACTATCCTCATCAGCATCCCATCACCATTTTGATGCATGACAGTTTCAATCCCGAATGTCGGAAAGGTATCCGGACATTTTTGGAAAGCCATCCACAGTTTGTCGCTTATGCGGAATTGGATTATGTAACCGGCTCTTACTGGCATAA
>NZ_JBGTCA010000488.1:0-5487 GCF_041749095.1 Aquiflexum sp.
TTTTACTATATTTGATTACAAGCGATTAAAGTATCAGGAGTTTTTACCCAAAAATTTTTCTTGATGGTTCATTCACAGCATACATGCGATGTCTTGATTATCGGTGCAGGAGGCGCCGGGTTAAGAGCTGCAATTGCAGTAGCCGAAACCAATCCGAAACTAAAAGTAGCTGTCATTTCCAAAGTTTACCCTATGAGAAGCCATACTGTTTCAGCGGAAGGGGGTGCGGCAGCAGTAATCAAATCCGACGACAGCCTTGACGATCATGCTTATGATACTATTTCAGGTGGGGATTGGATGAGCGATCAGGATGCTGTGGAAGCTTTTGTGAATGAAGCACCAAAAGAAATGATCCGCCTTGAACATTGGGGTTGCCCATGGAGCAGGCAGGAAGATGGGCAGGTGGCAGTACGTCCATTTGGCGGAATGAAAATGAAACGTACATGGTTTGCCGCAGACAAGACCGGGTTCCACATGCTGCACACCCTTTTTCAGACCAGTCTGAAGTATGATCAGATCCAAAGGTATGATGAGTGGTTTGCTACAAAGCTTTTAGTGGATAATGGTCGCTGTCAGGGTGCTGTTGCGATTGAAATAGTCACCGGTAAAGTACATGCCCTTACTGCCAAAGCAGTGGTCATTTGCACAGGTGGTGGCGGTAAAGTCTTTCCATACACCACCAATGCCAGTATTAAAACAGGCGATGGTATGTCATTGGCCTACCGTGCGGGAGTCCCGCTCAAGGATATGGAATTCGTGCAGTATCATCCGACCGGTTTACCATTCACAGGTATTCTGATTACCGAAGCGACCCGCGCCGAAGGTGGATACCTGCTCAATAAGGACGGCTACCGTTACCTTCAGGATTATGATCTGGGAACACCCTCAGCCAAACCGGTACTCCGCTCTATGGAATTGGGCCCGAGGGACCGACTTTCACAGGCGTTTGTACAGGAACTGCAAAAAGGAAGAACACTTCAGGGTGCCTATGGAGATTATGTGCATCTCGACATCAGGCATTTAGGTGAAAAAATCATCAATACCAAACTCCCCTTTGTCCGTGAACTTTGTCTGAAGTATGAAAATATCGACCCAATCCATGAAATGATCCCGGTCAGACCGGTGGTGCATTATATGATGGGTGGAATCCATACTGATATCAATGGAAAAACCCCAATGGAAGGTTTATATGCGGCAGGTGAAACAGCCTGCGTCAGCATCAATGGCGCCAATCGCCTAGGTTCCAATTCACTTACAGAGTTATTGGTATTTGGTAGCAGGGCAGGAGAAAATGCCGCTCATTTTGCCATGAACCAAAACGGTAGTAGTCCAAACATTACTTCTATGATCTCGGATGAAGCTATTCGTTTGGATAGAGAGTTTTTGAGCAAAACAAACGGAAAGGAAAAACCTGCCATCCTAAGAAAAGAAATGCATGAGTGCATGGAGGCAGGTGCAGGCATATACCGGACTGAAGCTTCATTGAAGGCCTCTCAGGATAAAATCCGTGAACTGCAGGAAAGATTCAAAAACATCAAAATAGATGACAGCAGCAAAACTTTCAATACAGGGCTGATAGCTGCCTTGGAACTATCTTATTTATTGGATCTTGCTGAAGCGATTGTGCAGAGTGCCCTGCACAGAAAAGAATCCCGGGGATCCCATCAGCGCACTGATTTCCCGGATCGGGATGATGAAAATTATCTCGCACACTCGTTGGCTTATAGAAATCCCGGTGATTTGCCCAATGTCCGATACACACCGGTTACCATTACCAAATGGCCTCCCGGGGAAAGAAAATATGGAAGATAATAAAATATGAATATCCGCCTATCTGCAAGTTGCATCAGTTTTCTATTCAGATGGCTGGAAGACCGAAGACGGAAGACGGAAGTAACCCGAAATTTGGAGTTTGCCAAAGTTTACATTGGGTTTCACAATTACTTGTATCATTGCGGATAATCATATAATAAAACCAAGAAAAAGAAAATTAACCCTTTCTGATATGGAAAATGACCCAAAAATAACCCTTGAAGTTTTTAGATACCGTCCTGAACAAGAGGATAAACCGGTTTACCAAACTTATGAGGTTCCCCTCAAAAAGGATTGGGTAATATTGGATGCCTTAAATTATATCAAGGACCATATCGATGGAACTTTATCTTTCAGATGGTCCTGCAGGATGGGTGTCTGCGGAAGTTGCGGAATGATGGTCAACGGAAACCCTGCGCTAACCTGTGCTACATTTTTGAACAAATTCGCCCCGGGGCCACTTCGGATAGAGCCCCTGGACAATTTTCCTGTCATCAGGGATCTGGTAATAGAAATGACGGACTTTATGAATAAGCTCAAATCCGTGAAACCCTGGATTATCAGAGAAGAGGAAAAACCTGTTGAAGAAGGGGAATACCTTCAAACTCCTTCAGAATTGGCGGATTTTAAAACCTACAGTATGTGCATCAATTGCATGTTATGCTATTCTGCATGTCCTGTATATGGATTGGAACCCAACTTTATAGGCCCTGCGGCCTTAGCCCTTGCGCAACGATACAACTTGGACAACAGAGATCAGGGACAACAGGTACGTATGGACGAACTCAGTACAGATGAGGGTATCTGGCACTGTACTTTTGTGGGAGAATGCTCAGTGGTCTGCCCTAAGGGAGTAGATCCTGCCGGGGCCATACAGCGCTATAAAATCCAAGGAGCAACAGAATGGTGGAAATCATTGGTATTGCCTTACGGAAAACCCAAAAAATAAGGATCATGGAAAGGAAAGTGATGCCCAACATAAAAATGTATAAACGCCACATCCATATATTATGGTGGACAAACAGGTGGATACATATCAAATTTATCGCAAGAGAACTGACAAGTATCTGTGTGGCCGCTTACAGCTTGATTCTCCTGTTTTTTGTCAAGGCTGTTTTGACAGGTCCTGAATCGTATGAAGCTATGATGTCTTTCCTGGTTTCACCATTGGCCATTATCATTCATGTTTTATTGTTGGGGGGATTGCTTTTTCACAGTATCACTTGGTTTAACCTTGCACCCAAAGCCATGGTCATCAAAATGGGTGACAAAAATATTCCCGGTATTTTAATAGCCCTAGCCAATTATGTGGGATGGTTTGTCATTTCCATATTATTGTTTGTGCTGATTTTGAATGTATAACTTATAAGATATTTGAATATGAAAAGAAAGCGAACCATAGAACCTTTATTCTGGAGCCTCTTTGGAGGAGGAGGGGCTATTTCGGCTTTGTTTCTTCCGGCTCTATTGGTTTTGACCGGGATTGTCATTCCATTAGGCATTCTATCGCCGTCTTATGAAGGACTTTCCAGCCTATTGAGTCCCTGGTACAGCAGGTTATTGATTTTGGGGATAGTTTCCCTTTCCATGTTTCATTGGGCACACCGGTTCAGGTTTACGCTACATGAGGGATTGCAGCTTCATCCATACGACAAAACAATTGCAGTATTTTGCTATGGTTTAGCAGCACTTGTAAGTTTATCTGCGGTATTCATTCTCTTCATACAATGACTTTCTGACCGATTACACTATAAACCCTGAATGCCTTCGGCGTCATTATAATCTTGGAATTGGGGTATAATAACCTTAAATTGGTCTTCTTCTGAAATAAATTTCCACCACTAAACGGATTAGCCATGAATAAATTAAAGACCATTTCCCCCGATGGAATACCTCGGGCTTTGGAAAAAGTAGAAAGGTACCGTTTGTTAAACGAGCCTGCGGAAGCCGAAAGCATATGCAGGGACATCCTTGCCATAGAAAGCGAACAACAAGATGCTTTAGTAAATTTTGTATTATGCCTAAGTGACCAATTCGGCTCAGGTGTCGGCGATAAAGAAGCCCGCGATGCTATCAACAAAATAGAGGATGATTATAAAAAGGCCTATTATACAGGTATCATAAAAGAAAGATTGGCAAAGGTAAGGCTTAAAACAGGAGGTTTCGGAAGTAATTATGATGCCTACGAATGGTTAGTGGAAGCAATTGCATCTTTCGAGGAAGCAAGTAACCTAAGACCTTCGGGTAATGAAGATGCCATCTTACGGTATAATGCCTGTGTAAGGACGTTGGATCGTCACAACCTTTCCCCTAGGCCCAAGGAGTACCGTGAACCATTATTGGAGTGACCTTGGAATCTTTGAGAATTGATTACAAATTGCTGATCACACTCTTTATCAAAGTGACCAACTTCTTTCCGGCCTGTTTGGCTACATGTACTACTTCTGCATGGGTAAATTCCTTGAAGACTTTGGGTATACTTTCATTGGTGATGACAGATATTCCTAAAACTTTTATGCCCACATGATTTGCAGCAATCACTTCCGGAACTGTGCTCATTCCAACGGCATCACCGCCAATTGACCTTAAAAATCTGATCTCTGCCCTTGTTTCCAAAACCGGTCCCGTCACACCTAGATATGTTCCTCTTTTTAAAATTATTCCCAATTCACTGGCTTTTGAATGGGTTTGATTTATCCACTCCTGATCGAAGGATTCATTCATATCCGGAAACCTCGGCCCAAACTCTTCCTGATTGATACCCCGAAGTGGATTATCCGGCAAACGGCTGATAATATCTTCGATCAACATCAAGTCACCGACTTCAAAATCCGGATTCAATCCTCCTGCCGCATTGGTGACAATCAATTTTTCAACTCCCAGCAGTTTCATTACTCGTATGGGGAATACTACCTCAGCCATATCATAACCCTCATAATAATGAAAACGTCCAGCCATTGCGATGACTGCTTTTCCTTGTAAAAACCCATAGATCAATTCGCTCTTATGACCCTCCACAGTAGAAACGGGGAAATGAGGAATTTCCGAATAAGGGATGATACATTTATCTTCAATATCATCTGCCAAACCTCCCAAACCGGAACCAAGGATTATCCCAATTGTAGGAGTTCCTCCAATACTTTTGGTGATAAATTCAGCGGATTCCCTGCAGTGCCTCAGGGTCAGGATTTTTTCCATATAAATTAAGAAGTAATAAAAATGCTTTCAGGTCTAGATTGTCTTAATCAATTCTCTGATGATCAGACTCATCCCCGGTTCGGCAATTGCGGCGGCGGCGAGCACTTCTGAAATACTGATTTTTTTGACATTCCCCGGCGTGCAGAGATCCGTGATGGCAGATATGGCAAAAACAGGCAGATCCATATGTCGCGCGACTATCACCTCCGGAATGGTGCTCATTCCAATGGCATCTGCACCAATTGTTCTCAGGTATTTATATTCTGCTTTGGTTTCCAGATTTGGGCCCTGCATGGCAGCATAGGCTCCCTGGTGGAATTTAAGGTTATTTTGTTTGGCTATATCCATTCCTTTAGCTACCAATTTCAGGTCATAGGGTTCTGACATATCCGGGAACCTTACTCCATATTCATCCAGGTTTTTCCCTCTTAGGGGATTCTCAGGAAACAAATCAATGTGGTCATTAATAATCATCAA
>NZ_JBGTCA010000489.1:0-34672 GCF_041749095.1 Aquiflexum sp.
GATTTCTCCCGAGTTGGAAGATGTGGTAAATCAGAAAATCACAATTCCAAGATTCGGCAATGCTGAGTCCCTCAATGTAGCTGTAGCCACTGCCATAATTTGTGATAATGTCAGAAGACAGTCTTTTATCAACTCCCAAAAGCCACTTTAAATCATGTCCAAGTTTAGACAAACATTGAAAAGGGCCGGCTTGAATACATTTTTCTTTTTGCTGGTCGGGATGATTTTTCTGGCAAAATTCTTTCCTGATTGGGGGACAGCAGAAAGTCCATTACCCCTTAAAACCATAACAGGTGCCGGTATATCCCTTATTTTCTTTTTTTATGGGGTCAAGCTTAGCCCACAAAAATTAAGAGAGGGCCTTTCCAGTTGGAAATTACATCTTATGGTCCAATCGACCACATTTTTGATTTTTCCATTGATTATCCTGGCCCTATATGCCGTTTTGGGCAGTGAAGATAGTTATCTGTGGTTGGGTACTATTTATTTGGCAGCATTGCCATCTACTGTTTCTTCCTCAGTGGTGATGGTCAGTATTGCAGGAGGTAATCTTCCTGCAGCTATTTTCAATGCCAGTATATCCAGTATGGTAGGGATATTCATCACACCGCTTTGGATGGATTTGATATTGCCGGAATCCGCAGTGGGATTTGACCTGACAGATACCTTTATCAAACTGAGTCTTCAGGTTTTGTTGCCTGTAATCATTGGATTGTTTGTCCATCCCTATCTGATTAAATTTGTCAACAGGCATCAGGCAGCCCTCAAAAACTTTGATCAGGCAATTATATTATTGATTGTTTTCACTGCATTTGCCGAGTCATTTGCCGGCAATATGTTCGAGGGGCATAGCGCAGGGGAATTGGTTTGGTTGGGAATATTAATGTTGGGATTTTTCTTTTTGATGATGGGATTGATGTACATGATTTCCAGGTTTTTAAGTTTTTCCAGAGAAGATATGATTACATTGGTATTCTGTGGCAGCAAAAAATCCCTTGTCCAAGGCGCCGTCATGGGCAGAGTGATGTTTCCCGACCCGGTTGTCTTTGGTGTGATCCTTCTGCCCTTGATGGTGTACCATTCTCTACAGTTGATGGCCGGTTCGGCTATTGCGCAGAGGTTGGGGGAAAAGAGACGTGAGATGTGAGATGTGAGATTTGAGATTTGAGAAACAAGAGATAAGAAGCGAGAGACGAGAAACGAGAGGTGAGTTTGAAGGATAAGGGATAGAGGTGGTGGCGTCATTGCGAGGAGCACTTGGAAAACTTTGGTATATTGAATAGTCCTTCGTGCGACGTGGCAATCTCTTTATATGAGGGGAGAAGGTAGATTTTAGATTTTGGAAGGTAAATGCCGTAGGCCCGTCCGACTGGTCATCCGGGCGGGCATGACCAAAATTATAGCCCTGTAATTTATTGCCGGGATTGGATTGATATCGAGTCACAAAAGTACCGTAGGTACGGAAGATTTAACCAAGAACCAAGAGGCGAGAAGCGAGAAGCGAGATACGGGATGGAAAAATGCCTTAGGCATGACCGAAATTTTAACCCGGTAATTTATTGCCTGGATTGAATCGATATCGGGTCACCAAAGTACCGTAGGTACGGACGAAATTAACAAGAGGCAAGAGTTAAGAACCAAGAAGCGAGAGAAGAGAAATGATATGCGGGCTGCGAAAAATGCCGTAGGCATGACCGAAATTATAGCCCGGTAATTTATTGCCGGGTTTGAATTGATATCGGGTCACCAAAGTACCGTAGGTACGGACGATATTACCAAGAGCCAAGAAGTGAGATTTTAGATTGAAGAAATCACTCAATAACCTTTTAATCTGGCACGCTAGACAAGTTTTAATTTTAAAATTTTTCAATTTTAAAAACTTACAATCCTACAACTCCACAACTTCCAACCCTGCTATCTACCTCCTCGGCAAACTCTCCAACACCAACCTCACCAACTCTGCCTTCTGGTCATTTTTGATCCAGCGGGCTACGATGACCAGGTCATTTTCTTCGTCTACATACACCATGTTGGTTCCGGCTCCCAAATGAAAAAAGGCGGATTCCGGAGCTGCGGGGATTTCCTTTTTATCGGTGTTCAGAAAATAATTCATAAATCCATAATTGGTCTGAACAGGAGTAGGTGTGCGGGATTTTTTTATCCATTCTTCGGAAATGACCTGCTGTCCGTCCCAATTTCCATTCCTTAAAGTCAAATAACCAAATCTCGCCTGGTCATAGGCATTGATAAACATGCCTCCTCCCCAATGAGAACCCCCACTGACTGATTGAACGATATGCCCATCCAGTACAATATAAGAATTTTCATAACCGGTCCATCTCCAGGTAGGGCTGGCACCGATTTTATCCATAACCTGCTCTCTGAGAACCTGTGGGAGTGGTTTTCTCCAGACATTCAAAGCGGCCAATGCCAAAACATTCACTCTGGTGTCATTGTATTTGTAAACTGTTCCGGGTTCATGTCTTTCCCTGGTCAGCCAATCTTCAGAATAACCCTGCGGTCGGTCAGCCCAATCAGGCTTTCCCCAAAGTGTCCCTTCCCAATCCGATGTTTGTCTTAATAAATGTTCCCAAGTGATTTTTTGATTGTGAGGGGTTCCAAACAGGTCAAAGACATCTTCTTCCATCAGGTGATCGGATTTATTCATCATTGCCCTTTGGGTGTCATAAGGAATAATGGGACCGATATAGGGATATACCAGATCCTTTTCACTTTTGATTAAACCTTGGTCAACTGCTAGTCCAACCGTAGTGGACAAAATGCTCTTGGCCACACTGAAAGTAAGGTCAACCCGATTTGGGTCTCCCCATTTTCCGATAATGTATCCTTTATAAACAATCAGGCCCGCAGCCTCACCACGGTCTTTCATAGGGCCTACCGGGAATCCAAAAGGTTCTCTCCCAAATGCACTTTGATAATGTGCAATTTTCATATTTTTATCCGCATCACTTTCCTCTCTTATTGCAAAATCGATGGCAGACTGTATTTTTTCACCATCCACTTTCAACTCAGCAGGACTTTTTTGTTGCCAATCTCCGAATGGTGGAAAATAGACAGATTGGGAATTGGCGTCTATTGAAAGACTGAAGAATATGAGGAAAAAACTGATCTTGAAAATGTTCATGGAATTTGAGTTTATCATGCAAAATAGTCCATGTAATAGAAGAATTACTCAAGTATTACAGTATTCGATGAATAAAACTTTAAACGGTATAAAAGAAAAACCTAAATTGGGTAAATAAACAATTTGGATTGAAAATGGTCTTTTAGATAACGGTTATGGTAAACACAGAAATGGAAATATATATCATCGGAGCCGGTATCTCAGGTCTTGTTGCTGCTTATGAGCTTGAGAAGGCGGGATTTAGCCCAGTTATTTTGGAATCCGAAAAATCGGTAGGGGGAAGATTAAGATCTGATTATCAGGATGGGTTTATTTTTGATCGGGGATTTCAGGTTCTATTGACCGCTTACCCAGAAGCACAAAGGTATTTGGATTATGAGTCATTGAAACTCCAAAAATTCGATCCCGGAGCCATTATTATCAGGCCGGGAAACTTGTTTGCCATTCATGACCCCTTACGCAATCCCTTAAAAATAGTCAGTATGGCTTTTTCAAATGTGGGTACTTTTATGGATAAAATCAGAATGTTTAAACTGACCCGATCTTTGAAAAGCAAAACCGAGGAGGAGATTTTCAATGAACCAAACAAGACAACTTTGCAGTTTTTGAGAGATTATGGGTTTTCTGAGAAAATTATTGAAAACTTCTTTATGCCCTTTTTCAAAGGTATTTTTCTTGAGAATGAACTGGAAACATCTTCCAGGATGTTCAATTTTGTTTTCAAAATGTTCTCTTTGGGACAAGCAGCAGTACCGGAGAATGGCATGCAGGCCATACCGGATCAGTTGAAAAGGAAATTGACCAAAACCATATTCAGACTCAATACCCCTGTAAAAACAATAGATGGAAATCTTATTGAATTGTCTACAGGAGAAAGGATTCACGCGGATAAAATTATCATCGCCACGCAACCGGACAAATTTCTTCCGCAAATCAAAGGGGAGTTCAAACCCTCCCGAAAAGTAGTCAATTTGTATTTCAGTTTGGAAAAATCTTTTTTTGCACGTCCCATGATAGGTTTGGTTACAGACAAACAATTTTTGGTGAATAACCTTGTGTTTCTGACAGATGTAAGTAAGTCCTACTCAAAATCCGGTAGAGCGCTTTTATCTGTCACCATCACCAAACCGGTGACAATGGATGATAAACTTGAAAAAATGGTCACAATAGAACTGGAAGCACTAACCAATATCAAATCCGAACATTTTAAATTTGAAAAATCCTATGAGATTGAAAATGCGCTCCCCCAGATTGAAGACATGAAATCCAGCATCCACTCAAGTCAAGCAAAGATTTATGATGGAGTATTTTTATCCGGTGATTATTTGCTGAATGGATCAATCAACGCAGCAATGACATCCGGTCGAAAGGCCGCAGAAGCTGTTATTTTAAGTAGTCAACCCACATATTAATTGAAAAAGACAATAGCAATTGCCGGAGCGGGAGGTTATATCGGGAGATGGTTTATCCACCATTTCAAGGATAAATACAAGATCATTGCATTGAGCAGGAGAGACGCCATTCAAAATCCCGATCCTGATGTGGAGTGGCGCAAAGTTGAATTGTTTTCGATCACGTCAACTATTGAGGCTCTTCAAGGTGTGGATTATGTCATATATCTGATTCACTCTATGGGTTCTCTTACAAGACTCAATCAGGGGAGTTTTGAAGATACAGACTTATTGTTGGCAGATAATTTTGCCAGGGCAGCCGAGGCCAATAAAATCAAGCAGATATTATACTTAGGTGGAATACTTCCCAAAGAAGTGTCAGAGGAAAAAATCTCCATACACTTGAGAAGCAGACTTGAAGTAGAGAAGACCTTGGGAAGTAAAGGAGTGCCTGTGACCGCTTTGAGGGCAGGTATCATCGTGGGTCCAGGCGGTTCATCATTTGAGATGGTCCGAAATCTTGTCAGAAAACTGCCGGCCTTGATGTGTCCCAAATGGACCACATCGCAGACTCAGGCAATTTCACTTAGGGACACGATGACCATTATGGATGTTTGTTTGGGAAACCCGGACGTCTTCGGGAAATCCATCGAGATCGGCAGTCCGGAGATTCTCACCTACAAAGGGATGTTAGAGGAAACTGCCAGGGTGATGGGGAAAAAGCGTTGGATTTTCTCAGTACCGGTTTTTTCTGTTGGCCTTTCCAAACTCTGGGTTTCATTTTTTGGCGAAACACCGATGAAACTTGTATCGCCTTTGGTCGAAAGTCTGAAGCATACCCTCACCCTTTCGGAAGACCTTAGATTCAAGGAAAAAGAAATAGATTATCTATCATTTACAGAAAGTGTGGAGGAAGCTTTGAATCCTGAAAACAAACTCCCCAAATTACCAAAATTCAAAAATGAAAGAGATGTCAGAAATACGGTACGTAGTATTCAGCGCATGCCAAATACCCGGCATAAAAGTGCACTTTGGGTAGCCAATAGGTACAAAGTCTGGCTACCGACTTTTTTCAGATTTCTGATCAAAGTCAAAAAAAATGAAAGAGGGGATATTGGTTTTTTTATGCTGAATGAAACTAAACCCATGCTGCAACTGACCTGGATTCCTGACAGAAGTGATATCAAGCGTCAGTTGTTTTATATCACAGGAGGATATCTCGTGAAGAGATTTGACTATGGATGGCTGGAATTCAGGGAAGTAATGAACGGCAGGTATATGATATCTGCGATCCACGAATTTGTACCCAGATTGCCATGGTTGGTTTACATCAATACCCAAGCAAGAATACACCTTTGGGTAATGAACAGGTTTAGGGATTATTTGGAAAAATATAAAGGGTTTTGATTTTTAAAAGCCAACAGCTTTATCATCACCTCTTCGATCGGCACCTCCCTCTAACTTTCCGTTGGGCAAAACCAGGATGGCATCCACTTTACCTAATATCGGTGTGTAACCCTCATTAATATTGTATCCTTTGAGTTTAAGAGCCTTCAGCGTTTCTTTGGAGAAGCCTTCCGGTTCAAAATTGATATGATCCGGTAGCCATTGGTGATGGAATCGAGGGGCATCTACGGCCTCTTGCATGGTCATATCAAATTCTGCTACATTGAGAATCGTCTGTAAGACAGAGGTAATGATTGTAGAACCTCCCGGAGTTCCGACAATCATAAGCAATTCCCCGTTTTTCTCCACAATGGTCGGAGTCATGGAACTGAGCATTCGTTTTCCGGGAGCAATCGCATTGGCATCAGCACCTATCAGCCCAAACATATTGGGCACACCTGTTTTGGCACTGAAATCATCCATTTCATTGTTCAGGAAAAACCCCAGGTCATCACAATATAATTTGGAACCATAAGCCCCATTCAGCGTGGTAGTAACTGCTGTTGCATTTCCGAACTGATCAACAATGGAATAATGGGTCGTTTCGTCACTTTCCATAAATTGGATAAACCCATGGGAGACGTCAGAAGAAAGTGTCGCTTGATTTATTTTGAAATCGGAAATACGGTCTTTTAGATAGTCTTTGTCCAACAAGGTCTCCATAGGTACCGCCACAAAATCAGGATCTCCCAAAAAATAATTTCTATCAGCATAGGCCCTTCTTTCAGCTTCGGTTAACAATTGAATATATTCCTGTGAATTATGAGGCATTGAATTTAGGTCAAAATCTTCCAACATTCCTAAAATCTGCGCCAAAGTAACGCCCCCACTACTTGGAGGTGCCATAGAAATGATGGTTATGTCTTTGTAGGAAAAGTGGATTGGATCCCGCCACTTGGCTTCATAAGCAGCCAAATCTTCCATCGAAATGATCCCTCCTTTTTCTTGAAGAAAACTGACCAACCTTTCAGCCGTTTCACCCTTGTAAAAATCATCTCTGCCATTTTTTGAAATCCGTTTCAAAGTCTCAGCCAATTCAGGATATTTGATGGTGTCATTTTCTATAAATACTGTTGCAAACAATGTTTGATCCCCACTGACTTTCACAATAGATTCCCTGTTACCTGCCAATCTTTGCGCTTGCTTTTCGGTCACAATCACGCCTCTTTCGGCCAAATCTATTACCGGTGCCAAAATAACTTCAATTGGCAAAGAACCCAATTTTCGGTGGACTTCAAACACACCGGCGATTGTACCGGGTACACCAACAGCCAATGCACCCAAGGTGCTCAGGCCGGGGATTACCTCACCGTCTTCGTCTAGGTACATATCCCTGTGAGCAGCTAAAGGGGCTTTTTCCCTGTAGTCTATTGACCCACTTGTTCCATCAGCCAACCTATACACCATAAATCCCCCACCGCCCAAATTGCCGGCAAATGGATAGGCGACCGCCAGTGCCAACTCAGTAGCAACCATGGCATCAAATGCATTACCTCCTTGTTGCATCATTAACAATCCGATTTTGGAGGCTTCTTCTCTGGCCGAAACAACCATTGCCTTTTCGGCAATCAGACCTCTTCCTTCATTGTTGAATTGCCCGGAAGAATTACAGCTTCCAAGAAAAACCAGCGTAAAAAACGTGACGGCGGTGAACAGGTTTCTGATCATCATATCAATCGATTAGGGTTTCGTTGAAGAGTTTCAATATCCGTTTGTATTCATCTGTCCAACTGCTTGGCTCCACAAAACCGTGGTCTTCAACAGGATAAACAGCCATTTCCCAATTGTCCTTTCCCAGTTCTATCAGCCTTTGTGCCAGGCGGACCACATCCTGAAAATGAACGTTGACATCCACCATCCCATGGGCTATCAAGAGATTGCCTTTAAAACCTTCGACAAAATAGATAGGGGAGGATCTTCTATAGGCAATTGGGTCATTGAAAGGTTCATTGAGGATATTTGCCGTATAGCCATGGTTATAGTGCGCCCAATCAGTCACAGATCTTAATGCTGCGCCGGACTTGAATACCTCAGGGGCATTGAATAGTGCCATCAAGGTGATGAATCCGCCATAACTTCCTCCGTAAATTCCTATTTTCTCCGGATTGACCCCAAGGTTGTCAACCATGTATTTTGCTCCGTCCACCTGATCGGAAAGGTCTTTTCCGCCCATGTGTCTGTAAATACCTGTTCTCCAATCCCTGCCATAGCCTGCACTTCCTCTATAATCTATATCCAAAACAGTATATCCTAGGTCGGTGAGCAAATTATGGAACATGTATTCCCGAAAATAACTAGACCACCATTTATGGACATTTTGGAGATAGCCTGCACCATGAACAAATATCACAGCAGCCCCATTTTTCTTTCCTGACTCGGGAACATATAATCTTGCAGGAACCAACTCTCCATCAGAAGCCTGAAATGTGATCAACTCGGGATCTCTCCAATTATATGATTTAAATGCCTCGCTTTGACCAGAGGTCAATTGTCTGGGTTGTGATTTTGGGGTGTTTGGTTGAAGGTATAATTCCCATGGCTTATCACTGTATGAATACAGGATGGCCATGTTTTTTTCATCAGGTGATAGGGAAACATTATTGTTTCCGGTCATTGAGGTCAGTTTTTCTATTCTGCCACCCATCAATGACATCATATAAAAATGTCTTTCACCGGGATGGACTTCAGAACTTGTAAAGTACCAATATTTGCCATTTTTGGAGATTGAGGGATCAAAAACCTCAAACTGACCGGAGGTCAAAGCGCTTTTATTTCCAGAAGTGACATCCAAAATATAAAGATGTGAATACCCCGTTTCCTCTGATTGGAAGTGAATATGTTTGTTGTCAGGAAGCCAACCAAAAGTTCCGCCTCCAAAGCCCCAACCCATTCCCGGACCGCCGATCCAGGCCTCATCTCTTTGTCTATCCAATGTTTTCAATTCTCCTGACTTTAGGTCAATCAGGGCAATCCACCTGTCTTTGTTATCAGCGGACCGGATATTGACCACAGCATTTTTACCATCATTTGAAAATACCGGTGCTGAAAGCGAAACAGTTCTTTCTTTTTCCTCCCATTCTTTATCAGGGTAATCTTTGACATAATCAGGCAAATCCATGATTCCGGGAAGATTTTTGGTGGAAATAAAATAGACTGTATCTTTTTTCAGGTCGTAAATAGCCAATTCTACAGTGGTAGGTTCATCACCAACTTTCGTCCTCGCAGGAAGGTTTACAGTATACCCTGAAGCATCTGTGTAATCCGGAACATTGGTTCTTTTGTTATCCGGTCTGGAAAAAAACAGCATGGTGGCATATTTCTCATCAGGGGACAATTGGAGATTTGCCAATGATTTGCCTTTTAGATAAAACGAAAAAGACTCTTTCTCTTTAATGGCTTCAGTATAGGATTTTGTTCTTTCTTTTTTATCCTCCCTTTCTTTGATCACAGAAAGCAGGGAAAGGTTATCATCTTTTAGCCATTTTTCTCTTTCTTCTGATTTATCTTCTTTTTCCTGTGGTTTTGATCCTGAATGGATAGAAGTTACTTTTTGAAGTTTCCCTGAGCTGATGTCCAATACATACAGGTTATTGGATGATTCAAAAGCAAATCTGTTTTCATTGGCCAAAAATGTAGGGTTTGAAATTCTATCCCCAAATTTGATCAGGCTGTTTTTGGTCTCTGAGGCAATATCATAGATAAAAATCTCGCCGTTTTTGGCATATATTTTTTTTGTTTTGGCCAGGTTCGTCTTGGCGTGTAAAGGTACCCGGTCTCTTTGCTCTTTGACAGATACTTTTACAGGTTGTTCGTTTTTGCCAAGTGTGATTTTATGCAGGGAATCAGCGGGATCATTATCAGCCCTGTACATAAAGTAGATGGTTTGTCCCTTTTCATCCCATTGGATATTGGAAGGGGATTTCCCCATCCAGATAGGATCCTGCATGATTTTCTCTACGGTCAAAGTTTCCTGACCGAATAGAGAAATCTGAAATACTAACAACAGGATAAATGGTAAGAGAAAGCGCTTTTTCATAACCAAAGGTGAATTTTTAGAAAATGGACAATACCAAATATCTTGGATAAAGTCTGGATATTAAAGCGAAAAAATGGGGAGAGGTTAAAAAATAGTTTTGATTACAGAGATTCAAGAAATGTCTGAAGCTCTTTTTCAATAATTTCAATATGTTCTTTCAGTTCGGAGAATTTATCCTGGGAAGTCTCAAGATCGGATTCAATGGATTCCAGAATTTTCCGTGTCTGTATAGCCCCGATATAGCTCATGCTAGGTTTGGCTTTGTGACACCTTTTCTTGATCATGCCCCAGTCATTGGAAGCATAGAGGTCTTCCATGTTTTTTAAATCCTGAAGATTTGAATCCAATATGATTTGGATCATTTCCTGCAGCATTTCCTTGTCGTCATCGCCAAAATACTGAAAAATAGTCTGTGGGCTAATAAGCTGATACATAAAATATTTGTATATCTGATTTTTGTATATAATATTCAAATTTATGTATTTCAAAATTAAAAAAACTAATTTCGACTTTTTTTTTTAAAAACCTTACAAAAGTGGCGATTTTACGCATTGAATGCACTTTTTCCGGTTTGGTCAAAATAGGATTTCTAACTTCGAAATTCAAAAGATTGGTTTAATTTTGATATTCGAAACAACCGACTGCAAAAGTAGGTTTCTATTGTTGAAATATATGAAAAAAAATAAAATTATATTTTTGGTTTTGGCGATTCTATTTGCAATTGCCATGGCATGGATAGGTTTGGATATGTCAAAAAAAACAACTTTTCCCGGTTCCAAAGGTAATCTCAAAGAAAGAATCGCCCCATCCGATTCCCTTAAAAAGCAATGACAAAAAAGCAGAGAATTGATATAGATAAAATTGACCTTGATAAAATGAAGGAAAAGACAACGGACATTCCAAGTCTTTTACCTTATGCCCATCAAAGTGGCAGTGCGATCATCAAACCTGAAGACAAGGGGAAAATTACAGGCAGGGCTGTAGCGGCCATGCATTCTCAAACTGATATGCAAATGGCCCAAATCTATCAACAGATGCAGCTATTGGCAGATCAGGCGAAAATTATTCAAAAGCGTGTAGAAGTTTCCGAGCGTATTTACAAAACATCAATGGGTTTTGAACCATTGATCAACCACCATTATTTTTTGTATGAAAAGGAAGATGAAACAGATTTTTTAAGTTTGATAGCTCCTGAAGAATGGGGGAGAAAGAAAAGCTTTTCGAAATTTATTGCTGAGGTCAAATTATTGGCCGACCATACTTGGGAGATTGTCAGAAAAGGTGATTAATTTGTCCCAATGCATCAGATCAAAGTCCAGCATCTTTTAGATATCCTGCATCAGTCAGATTTGCCACTTGATGTTGATTTCCATCTTGCGGTAAATTCAGACTACTTAAAAGGTAAGGGCGAAACTTTTTTGAATACTGTATTTGAGTCGTTAGAGGGTAAGGGCCAAAAACCTGTCTTGGAACATTTGAAATTTGATTTCAAAATTAACAGGTATTTATTTGTATATGATGATGCAGTCCATTTTAACAGATATAGGATATCCACACTAAAAACCGACCTTTATTCAACTTTTTCATTTCCCTGGACAGACAGTTACAAAAGACTTTGCAGGACATTTGAAAAGGAATGTATCAAAGCAGGTCTTCAGGACCGGATATGGAAAGGTCCACCTATTGCTTCCAAGATTTTCGGAAAAAGCGAGGAGCCCGGCGACCTTTCAGGCAATGGTTCATCAGGTTGGAAACTCAATGCTTATAATGACGCTCAATATGACCTGGTTTCCAGGCTACATGGATACAAATTGATCCGCATCCCCGAATATGAAAACATCATGATCGGGGGCAGCCTCAAAAAAATTGATGACCTGTTGCTGAACCCAAAAGAGGAATATCAGAAAGCCATCCTCAATTGGATTTCAAGAAAAGTTCAATAATCACTTTTGACAAATTAGGAGAACAGACCATAAATTTCCCTATCCACTCTTTGTACTATAGATGCAAAATCTTCCTGATGCTCCACAAAGTCCATCTGATTGACATCAATGATCAGAAGTTTACCCTTGTCATATCCACCGATCCAGTCTTCATAATGACTGTTGAGATTTTTGAGATAGTCGATTCTGATGGCATTTTCGTAGTGCCTTCCTCTTTTTTCGATCTGGCCGACAAGTTTTGGAATGTCAGCTTTAAGATAGATCAAAAGGTCAGGAGCTTTCACAAAATTGATCATGGAATGGAAAAGGTTGAGATAATTCTCATAATCCCTTTCTGAAATCAAACTGGATTTGTAAAGGTTGGCGGCAAAGATGTAGGCATCCTCATAGATGGTTCTGTCCTGAACCACTGATAGACCTGCGTCTCTTATTCTTTTGATCTGATTGAAACGGCTGTTCAAAAAATAAACCTGAAGGTGGAAAGACCATCGCTTCATGTCTTCATAGAAATCCGCCAAATAGGGATTGTTTTCGACTGCTTCCAATTCCGCATTCCATCCATAATGTTTGGCCAATTTGATGGTCAGGGTAGTTTTTCCACTACCGATATTTCCTGAAACCGCTATGTGCATATTGTGTTCTAATAGTTATCCGCTTCTTTGCCAGTAACCCAATATTCTAATACAGACATGACGGAAGACAGAAGTCGGAAGACCGAAGATGACATTTTAGTCTCCAGGCAAGAATTTTATTGAATTACCACTTTGCTGGCATCTTTGCTTAATTTTTTTTTTAATTTTTTTCGAATCTTTCTGAGATTTTCAACTCTTTGCTTCCTGCAGTGTATTTATAAAAACCTTCACCGGTTTTGGCTCCTTTATATCCTGCTTCTACCATATTGACCAATAGAGGACATGGGGCATATTTGGGATTGCCAAAGCCATCGTGTAATACCCTCAAAATCGAAAGACAGACATCCAGGCCTATAAAATCAGCCAATTGTAATGGCCCCATTGGATGTGCCATACCCAACTTCATCACAGTATTGATTTCTTCAATCCCTGCCACTCCTTCATATAAGGTGTATATGGCTTCGTTGATCATAGGCATCAATATCCTATTGGCCACAAACCCCGGATAATCATTGACTTCAACCGGCACTTTTCCGAGTTTTTTAGCCAGGTCCATTACCTGACGGGTGATTTCATCTGAGGTGGCATAACCTCTGATTACTTCCACTAACTTCATGACAGGAACAGGATTCATAAAATGCATACCGATCACTTTGTCAGGTCTTTTGGTGACTGCACCGATCTTGGTGATGGAAATTGAGGAGGTGTTGGTAGCCAATATTGTTTTTTCAGGACATAGTTCATCTAATTCTCTGAACAGATCCAATTTGATCGAAATGTTTTCAGTTGCAGCTTCCACTACCAAATCAGCATTTTTTACACCCTCAGACAAGACTGTAATTGTTTTGATTTTGTCCAGAGATTTTGCTTTGTCCTCTTCTGATAAAGAACCTTTGGAAACCTGCCTATCGAGATTTTTGGAAATGGTCGCCCTAGCCTTGTCAAGTGCTGACTGATCGATATCAATCAGGAAAACCTGATATCCAAACTGTGCAAAAACATGGGCTATACCGTTGCCCATGGTGCCGGAGCCGATTACTGCAATATTATTCATGTATAGATGGGTTTATATTCAATAACTTAACTGATTCTGTGAAAAAATGTCCTTATGAAGGACAGCATTTTCTTTTGATCTTATGCCCAAATCTACTTTGATTAAGAAGTAAATCCAATTCCTGATGGCATAATTTGGTTAAGCCTATCTTGTCATTTTCATTATCATGAGATTTTAATTTCATGTTTTTTGGATTTTGTTGTTTTAGACCCAACAGGATTATTTATTCCTTGAAATATGACAATGTAGGGTTAACTTTGGGACATGAAAGAATTAGGAATTGTCAACAGTCTTTTAATCAATAGGTTTACTCCAAACGGTGCATACCTGGCACTTCAAGAAGGTGGGGAGGTACTTTTGCCGAAAAGTTATCTGAAAGGAGAAGAGAAAGAAGGTGAGGAGATTGAAGTTTTTGTTTATACTGACAGCGAAGACCGGCCCGTGGCTGTTACCAACAGACCGGTGGCATTGTTGGATGAATTTGCGGTGATGGAAGCCAAAGAAATCACGAAATTCGGTGCATTTGTAGATTGGGGACTTCCCAAAGACCTTTTTGTCCCAACGGCTGAAATGGGAAAAAATATGGTAGTCGGTGGAAAATATCTGGTAAGAGTTTGCCGTGATTTTAGAACAGATAGATTGATTGGGGTTTCCAAATATGAGGACTTTCTGATCAAGGATACACAAGGTTTTGAGGTAGGGCAGGAAGTAGAAGCCTTGGTTTTCGATGAGACTGATCTTGGTTTTAAGATACTGATAGAGGATAACTTTGAAGGACTTTTATATAAAAATGAGGTATTCCAAAATATTAAGAATGGGGATAAGATCAATGTATTTATCAAAAAGCGGAGAGATGATGGTAAATTGGATCTGCAGCTTCTACCGACAGGAAGGGTAAAATATGAAGAAGGGGCTGAAAAAATTCTGGAAGTTTTAAAAATCCGGAAATTTTTGCCCCTTCATGATAAATCATCCCCTGAATCTATCAAAGAGTTACTGGGAATGAGTAAAAAGCACTTCAAACAGTCTATTAGTCAACTGTACAAAGCCAAAAAAATATTGATAAAGCCTGATGGTATTGAACTCGTTTAGTCCAATTTTAATATTTCATTAGGAGTGGTACAAAGCACCGCTTTTTCTCTTTTGATGGCAATGGGTGCTTTTAGTAAATGGGGATTTCTGATCAGAATGTTCAGCCAACCTTCTTCGTCCCAAGATCTACCGGCAATTTTATTTTGGTAATCGGGATGTGCACGGTTGAGAAGGTCCTTGGGGCGGAGATTTAATTTGACCAATATTGACCTCCACCCGGTCATCGTAATTCTTTCTTTTTCTATATTGATTTCATTGATGTGCTTTGCCACAGTTTGGGCATAGGCCCTCATCTGTTTATCCACATTGTGAGAGGGATTGTAATAAAAGAACAGTTCATTTGGATGCATCTTCATAGTCGTGCGAGATAGGGGAGATTAATATAAGCTTTTATGATTTAAAAACAAAATATATAATCGTATAATATTACCTTTACTTTAGTAAAGTTTTAATTATTGAATACATGTATTTAGAAAATTTCAAATATCTGAGTAATACAGAATATAATAATCATCTTCATAGAGATGAAGATGGGGATTTTGTTTTAAACAGTTCTCCCCGCCCTTTTTTGAATATTGACAATACCTGCCTGGTATATGAAGAAAGGCACAAGAACTGTAAAGAATATCCCCCACCAATAGAAAAAACATTCATGGGAATTTGAATTTAACTTTGCAAAACACTTTGGTTTGTCCTGCAGTGTTCGGGATATTTCAAGACTTTGAAAAAGATTTTAGGAAGTAAACCAATCTCTTTACTATTTTAGTGCCTTGAACCTATTGAAGAAATAACCATGGATAAAGAGCAAGAGCATTTTTTGGGTGTCGATGTCGGTGGAACCCACTTAAAAATCGGACTGGTAAACAAGCAAGGAGAAATCGTTTCATTTGATAAGATTGATACGGCACCTTATAGGGATGACCCAAAAGGATTCAATGTCAGGTTTACAGAAGGGATGGCAGACATCCTGAAGAAATACCCGGAAGTAAAAAAAGTGGGAATTGGTCTTCCGGGTCTTATATCCAAAGACAGAACCACTACTTTGGAAATTCCGGCTATACCAGGTCTCAACGGGTTTAACCTGAAAGGGGAATTAAAAAAAATGTATCCCGGGATTTCCTTTTATTTGGAGAATGATGCTGCTGCGGCCGCTATCGGAGAATATAGATATGGAAAAAACAACCCACCCGAAAATTTTCTATTCATTACCATGGGGACAGGCATAGGAAGTGCTTTTGTGCTGGATGGTGAGATTTTTAAAGGTGCCAGAGGTAATGCAATGGAAATGGGGCACATGTTGTCAAGGGGAAATGAAGGACTCGAAAAACTGGTAGGCAGAAACGGCATACTCAAAATAACAGAAAGGTTTATTCAGGCTTATCCCAGGTTGGCAGGAGACCTTGAAAACAAGGAATTGGGAACACATCTATTGGTAGATACCGCACAGGCAGGTAATGAGGTATCTTTGATGGTTTTTGAGGAAGTTGGTAGAATTTTAGGAGAAGCCATTGTTTCTGTCATCCGCGTATTGGATGTGACAGACGTATATTTCGGAGGAGGTATTTCGGCAGGTTTGGAATTTATGATGCCTTCCATGGACAAAACAGTAAGACAATACCTTACACCCTATTACGTAAAAGATCTCAATCTCAAGAAAGCCACCCTTAGAAATGATGCAGGTACACTAGGTGCTGCGGCGTTGTGTTTTATGGATGAGGAGTAGGAGGATTGGATTTAAGATTTTAGATTTTAGATTTAAGATTTAGATCCCATCTCGCATCTCGGTTCTCGCATCTCGCTTCTCTCTTGTTTCTTGGTTCTTTTGTCTCAAATCTCATCCGCCACAGCGGACAGGCGTCTCATGTCTCACATCTATCCTTTCACCTCAAATTCCCAGGTTCAAGCTTACTGATCGTTACCTCGCTGACCCGGCTGATGGCGTTTAACCTGAAAATGGCTTTGAGGGGTTCACCTGATTTGTCTTTATTGATGCATGAGGGGCCCGGTTCCAAAAAATAAATAAAGAATGATTGGCTACGATCGGCCAACTCCACTTTGTCAGGTCTTCCGAAAGTTTTGATCAAAGCCTGATTGTCTTTTCCCAAAAGGTCATTTTTTATCGCTCTAAAATCTTCCAAATCGTCCATTCTAAGACCTAAACATCCGTTCCGGTCATTTTTCCAATTTTCAAGATCAATATTTGCCAATTCAACTTTTCTTGAACAAGAAAACAACTGAATTACAATAATCAGTAATCCAATGGCCTTTAATGGATTTTTATACATTCTGGGGAGTTTTGTTGACAGCAGTCTGGAATTTTTTTACTGTGCCCGTATTAAACCAAAGCCAAATGTAGGACACAAATGCATAAGCGGATAGTATAATCATGGATATATTTTCCGGTAACAAACCGATGAGAACAAACCATATAGCAGTTGTAAAAACCGCCACACGTACGATCTCCTGCAAATGATACCATTTGTTTTGCTCAAAAATTCCTGAGAAACTTACTGTGGTCCAAATAATCAAAAATGATAACCCGACTTTGGTGGCTGCATCAATTTTATCCAGATTGAAAAGGAAAAAAGCAGTCAATCCCATTAGCACCACGTATTGGAAGAAAACATAATAATTCAAAGGTTGGGGAACCACTGTATCAAATTTTCTATGATCAGGCCCGACATCTTTTACAGATCTATATCCTCCAAGATCTTCAGGCAGCCATCCCGGTTTATTGATCAAATACCTCATTTTATCCTTCCAATTTTTGATCATGGACATTTCCTGTTTCATATTGGCATAATGGGCAATATTAACCCACACAGGGTTCCAACTGTTGACAGGAGTGGTGATACCATAGGTTGGTCTTTCTTCCTCCTCCTGAAATGTCCCAAACCATTTGTCAAAAATGATAAATGTTCCCCCATGGTTTTTATCAATGTATTTTGGGTTTCTTCCATGATGCACCCTGTGATGTGAGGGGGTGTTCATGAATTTTTCCAGAAAGCCCATTTTTCCGATTACTTCTGTATGTATCCAAAACTGGTACAGAAGGTTCAGTCCTGAAACCAATACAAGGAATATGGGGTCAAAACCGATAAATGCCAGTGGAAGGTAAAACATAAAGGTCCAGATGGTCTGGGTAGAACTTTGCCTTAAAGCGACTGATAGGTTGTATTCTTCAGAGGAATGGTGAACTACATGACCACCCCAAAAAAGATTGACCTCATGACTTTTCCTATGTGCCCAATAGTAACAGAAATCATACAAAAAGAACAGGATAAAGAAAGTCCAAATGTTATTGGGGATCTGGAAAAAAGCGAATTTTTCAAAGAGAAAAGTATAAACCCCTATGGAGAGAACTTTAAGAAATACTCCTGTTACCTGCGAAATTACCCCACAATTGATATTGGTAATCGCATCATTCAGTCTGTAACTCGGGTTTTTCTGGAATCTCAAAACAAGCAATTCTATCCCCATCAGGATAAAATACATCGGAATGGCAATGACGACCGGACTCAAATTCATCTTACAATCAGCTAATTGGGTTTTAACATTTGAAAGCTATGGATAAAAACCAAAAAAGGAAAAAAACAGTTTCAGAAATGCTAGGCATTAATTTTTATATTAGCGCCCAAAATCAAGTCATCTATGTATTATCGATTCGGAAAAGTATTTCATTTCTTATCAGTCCTCATTTTTATCTTCGTTTTTCTCTACACCTATGCTGCTTTGCCTGACCTAGTGGTCTATGAAATTGACAGTCAGGAAGGATTATCCAAGATTATTTCCAAGAACACTTTTTTCTATGCCGTAATAATTCTGTTTGTAGTATTAAATATAATTCTAATTACTCCAGGTAAACTAATTGAAAATCAAAGCACTAAAAATCTTAGTAAGATTTTTCCTGTCGGTGATGTTTATAGGGATTATATATTGACATGGATTTACAGCTTTGTTGGGATCATAAATATTTCACTTAGCATCTTGTGCATATTTGTGCACAGCATCAACAACCAAAATGAAATAAGTTCGGGAGATTTCAACTTTTTCTTTTACTTAATCCCTGTATTTTTTGTAGTTTGGATTGTTGGACTGTTTTGGATTTTGTTCCAAAAATTCAAATCCTTGCAGTCAAATTAATTAGCTATTATACCTTAAATCATTACTTAAATACATGGCAGAAAACGTTCAGTATAACGAGGACAGCATCAAGTCTTTGGATTGGAGAGAACATATCAGGCTGAGGCCGGGGATGTATATTGGGAAACTTGGTGATGGCAGTGCACAAGATGATGGGATATATGTCTTGGTCAAGGAAGTGCTTGACAACAGTATCGATGAACACATGATGGGCTATGGCCGCACGATTGACATCAAAATTTCTGAACATAGAGTAGAAGTGAGGGATTATGGCAGGGGGATTCCTTTGGGTAAAGTGATAGACTGTGTTTCCAAAATCAATACAGGCGGAAAATATGACTCAGGAGCTTTCCAGAAATCAGTAGGACTAAACGGTGTGGGTACCAAAGCTGTCAATGCCCTTTCTGATTTTTTTAAGGTTCAATCTTATAGGGACGGTGAGACCAAAGTTGCGGAATTCGAAAAAGGGATTTTGAAGGATGATAGAAAAGTTGAAAAATCCTCTGAAAGAAACGGCACAAAAATCATTTTCACCCCGGATGCTTCCGTATTCAAAAACTATCATTTCATACCAGAATACCTGGAAAACCAAATCTGGAATTATGCCTTCCTCAATTCAGGACTGACTATTAATTATAATGGAAAGAAGTTTTTCTCAGAAAGAGGCTTGTATGACCTTTTAATGCGGAAAGTGGATGAAGACAGTACCCGTTACCCCATCATTCATCTCAAAGGGACTGATATAGAAATGTCCATGACCCATAGCAACCAATACGGGGAAGAATACTATTCCTTTGTCAACGGTCAGTTTACCACTCAGGGGGGAACTCATTTGGCAGCCTTCAGGGAAGCGATTGTCAAAACGATCAGGGAATTTTATAAAAAGGATTATGATGCTTCGGATATCCGCCAAAGTGTGGTTGCGGCCATTGCTGTACGTGTCCAGGAACCTGTTTTCGAATCCCAGACCAAAACCAAATTGGGTTCGCAAAGTATCGGGCCTGATGGTCCGACACTGAGAACCTTTGTCAATGATTTTGTCAAAACTGCACTCGACAATTACCTGCACAAAAATCCCGCAACCGCAGATGCCTTGCTCAAACGCATACTGCAATCAGAAAGAGAAAGGAAGGAAATCTCAGGAATCAAAAAATTGGCCAACGAAAGGGCCAAAAAAGCCAATCTTCATAATAAGAAACTCCGTGATTGCAGGGTACATTATGATGACCCCAAAGCCAATGAAGAAGCGAGGAATCAGACCATGCTTTTTCTTACTGAAGGTGATTCAGCCTCAGGTTCCATCACCAAATCAAGGGATGTGCAGACCCAGGCAGTTTTTTCTCTAAGAGGAAAACCCCTGAACTGCTACGGCATGACCAAAAAGGTGGTCTATGAAAATGAGGAATTTAACCTGCTACAGCATGCCCTGAATATCGAGGATGGAATTGAAAATCTACGGTACAGAAAAATAGTGATTGCCACGGATGCTGATGTGGATGGGATGCATATCCGCTTGCTGATTATGACTTACTTTCTTCAGTTTTTCCCTGATTTGGTAAAAAACGGTCACCTGTTTATTTTGGATACCCCGCTCTTCAGGGTAAGGAATAAAAAAGAGACCATCTACTGCTACACAGACGAAGAACGGCAACGGGCCATACACAAACTCGGTAAAACTGCCGAAATCACCCGATTCAAAGGTTTGGGTGAAATTTCACCTGGAGAATTCGGTAAGTTCATTGGCGAGGAGATACGCTTAGATCCCATTATTCTTAGGAAGGAAACCAAAATTGCGGACCTGTTAAGTTTCTATATGGGAAAAAACACACCCGACCGTCAGGTTTTTATTATTGACAACCTTAAAATAGAAAAGGATATCGTCCACGATGACCCAAGCGTCAACCAAGCTGTGGCTGAGGAGGAAAGTGAGGCAGCATAAGACCTTTGAAAGCAGACCTTTGAGGTTTTTTTCAAACCTCGAAGGTCTTTAACTTTAAAGATGATTAAAACCTCGAAGCAAAGAGAGACCTGTCAGGTTTTAAAAACCTGACAGGTCTAATACACCCAATTGCGAGGAAAGTAGTCTGATCGATGAATTGATTTGTATTTCACAAATAGTGAAATTTTTACCATTATTTCACTTTAAATGAAATTATATGATTACTTCCTATTAAAGAATTTGATCAGCGAAGGCATGATAACTAACCTAGTTTAAATTTGGTAAAGCATGACAAAAATTCCTTTCATCGGACTTCCCAACTTCCAACTATTTCCAAGAACAAACCTTAATTGCAAGAAAGGGGATAACCAAATAACATCAACATTAAATGAGCGAAAATAACAATACCCCGGAAGAAAATGATGAAAGCCTGCACGAATCTCTCCCGGTAACGGGAATGTACAAAGATTGGTTTTTGGATTATGCTTCCTATGTGATTTTGGAAAGGGCAGTACCTGCCATTGAGGATGGTCTGAAACCCGTGCAGCGCAGGATTCTTCATGCCATGAAAGAAATGGATGATGGCCGCTTCAATAAAGTGGCCAATATCATCGGTCAATCCATGCAATACCATCCGCATGGAGACGCCTCCATAGGTGATGCCATAGTAAACCTCGGACAAAAAGAATTGTTGATAGAGACCCAAGGCAATTGGGGGGATATCCGAACCGGTGACGGTGCGGCTGCTTCACGTTATATTGAAGCAAGACTTTCTAAATTTGCCTTAGAGGTGGTCTTCAATCCACAGACTACAGAATGGCAGTTGTCCTATGATGGCAGGAAAAGGGAACCCATTACTTTACCGGTCAAATTCCCATTATTGCTTGCCCAAGGCGTAGAGGGAATTGCTGTGGGATTATCCACAAAAATCCTTCCCCACAACTTCATTGAACTTATAGAAGGCTCGATTCAAATACTGAAAGGAGAGAGGCCTTATCTCTTGCCGGATTTCCCCACAGGAGGACTTGCCGATTTTTCGGAGTACAATGAAGGCCAAAGAGGTGGACGTGTCAAGGTTCGGGCAAGGATTGAGGAAGAGGATAATAAAACACTGTTGATCAAAGATATACCTTACGGAACAACTACCAATTCTTTGATTGAATCCATCATCAAAGCCAATGACAAAGGCAAGATCAAAATCAAAAAGGTGGTAGACAATACCGCCAAGGATGTAGAGATACAGATTCAATTGGCACCGGGACAATCCCCGGATATGACCATAGATGCACTTTATGCATTTACGGACTGCGAAGTCAGCATTTCACCAAACGCCTGTGTGATTATTCAGGATAAGCCTGTCTTCCTTTCTGTCAATGATATCCTGCAATACAATACCAAGCAGACCAAAGAACTTCTCAAAAGAGAACTTGAAATCCGCAAAGGAGAACTGATGGAAAAACTCCTTTTCTCTTCCCTGGAAAAGATCTTTATTGAAAACAGAATATACAGGGATATTGAGGAGTGCGAAACGTGGGAAGCTGTAATCCAGACGATAGACAAAGGTTTGGAGCCTTTCAAGCCTGAATTTTACAGGGAAATTACTACAGAAGACATTGTCCGGCTGACAGAAATCAAAATCAAAAGAATCTCCAAGTTTGATGCATTCAAGGCTGATGAACTGATGCGTAGGCTTCAGGAAGAACTGAAAGAGGTCAATTACAATCTGAAGCACCTGACAGATTATTCCATCAAATATTATCAGAATCTTTTGGATAAATATGGCAAAGGTCGGGAACGGAAAACCGAAATCAGGGCATTTGATACCATAGAAGCGACTGTAGTGGCTGCAAATAATGCCAAACTGTATGTAAACAGGGCTGATGGATTTGTGGGTTACGGATTAAAGAAAGACGAATTTGTCTGCGACTGTTCTGATTTGGATGACATCATTGTGATTCGTAAGGATGGTGTTTGCGTAGTGACCAGAATCCAGGAAAAGGGCTTTGTGGGCAAAGACATCCTGCATGTGGCGGTGTTTCGGAAAGGCGATGAGAGGATGGTTTACAACCTGATTTATCTCGATGGAGGGTCAGGAAAAGCCATGGTGAAAAGGTTCCAGGTTTTGGCAGTCACCCGGGACCGGGAATATGACCTGACCAAGGGCACAAAAGGTTCCAAAACACTTTACCTGACAGCCAATCCAAATGGAGAAGCAGAGATTGTCACTGTTTACCTAACACAGGGTGCCAAAGCCCGGATAAAGGTATTTGATTTTGATTTCAGCACCATTGAAATCAAGGGAAGAAATGCAGGGGGAAATATTTTGACCAGGTATCCGGTCCGAAAGATTCAATTGAAGATGGAAGGGGTTTCCACGCTAGGTGGACTTGATATATATTTTGACCCATCTATTGGAAGACTCAATACAGATCAAAGAGGTAAAAAGATCGGGAATTTTCTGGGTGAGGACAGGATCGTGGTTTTCTATAAGAACGGAGATTATGAACTGACCACTTTTGAATTGACCAACCGCTATGAAGCGGGTAATGTACAATTGATTGAGAAATTTGACCCTGAGAAAGTCTTTTCAGCCATTTATTATGATGGAGCGGGCAAGACTTTCTTTGTAAAACGTTTTCTGATCGAAACGACGTCTGTCAACAAGAAATTCAACATTATCTCAGACCATAAGCAATCCTACCTGAAACTTGTTTCTTCCGAAAAACAGCCACAAGTTAAAGTCTTGTTGCAAAAAGGCAAGGAAAAAGAAGAACAGGAATATGATTTGGATATGCTGATTGATGTCAAAGGTTGGAAAGCCATCGGGAATAAACTCTCCTCTCATCAAATCATCGAAATCAATCTCATTCAAGCAGAACCTGAAAATACCGAGGAAGAATCCACAACTTCTGAAGGAGATTCCCCCGATACAGATGAAGACTTAGAAATAGGCTCTACTGTAGAATTCAAGATCAAAAAAGAAGATGAGGATAAGGATAAAGATCAGTTGGGATTGTTTTAGGTTTTCTTGGTTTGAAATACAATGGAAATATATTTGAAATAAAATAGAAATATTATTGAAATAGTAAACGCTGAGTAGATATTGAGACCGAAAACGATTCGGGATAGGAGTGAAGCGAAGTTTCTGAGATCCATGCGTACTTCCGTCTTCGGTCTTCCGTCTTCCATCCCAAACATCGATCCTCCCATCACAACAAAATCAACCTCCATGCCCCTCGAAATCCTCCTCCGATATGTCCACTTCATCAGCATTTTTGCCATAGTGGGTTCGCTCGTAGCTGAACATTTGTTATTGA
Source organism: Aquiflexum sp. (assembly GCF_041749095.1). GTDB lineage: Bacteria > Bacteroidota > Bacteroidia > Cytophagales > Cyclobacteriaceae > Aquiflexum. Next base: position 24,139 of record NZ_JBGTCA010000489.1, read on the forward strand.
AGAAGACCTTGACACGGGCAGAAATCAAACGCTTGGCCAAAGTAGATGGGGTTTATGGTTTGGCGGTTTTGGTGCTTTTGGCGGCAGGGTTGACCCTTTGGCTTGGGGGCTATGGTAAGCCGACGGAGTTTTACAGTATTAATCCGGTATTCCACACCAAATTGGCCTTGATTGTCATCCTAGGTCTATTATCCATTTATCCGACAGTCTATTTTATCAAAAACCGAAAAGGAGATCCCAATGAAATCCTTACCGTCCCAAAATCGATTTTCTGGATGTTGCGCTTTGAGCTGCTGTTATTGTTGATTATTCCGTTTTTGGCAGGAATGATGGCAAAGGGGATTGGGTTTTAAGGGGATCAAAAATATTTCAGAACCTGAGTATCATTTGTAATTATTTCTAAAGATTTTGACTTCGCTTGGGCAATAATAAGCCTATCAAATGGGTCTTGATGGTGGAAAGGAAGTTTCAAAAGTATTTCTAAATCGTCAAAATCATATTCTATAAGCTTAAAGCCCTTTCCATCCAGAAATTTTTTTAAGTCGTCTAAACTTCCATTTAATTTTAATTTACCGATACTGAGTTTAATCGCAATTTCCCAAATGCTGGCATTGCTCAAAAATATTTGATTTCCTTTATTTTCTATTTTGGATTGAGTCTCACTGTTTATTCTTTTGTCTCCTACAATGTACCACAGCAGAATATGTGTGTCAATAAGGTATTTCATTTTTTGTATTCATTAAATGCGTCCAAAGGCTCATTGAAGTCATCAGCAATATATTCCACCAAATGCTTACCTGAGCCAAAGATTTTGGAATCAGATTTCTCCTTTTTCAAGCTTAATTTTTCCTTCATTTCCAAGATATTATTCAGAGCCTTTTGGTCGTTTAGGCTTGCTATCCAATCAATTAATTCAACTTTTATGGTGTCAATGTTCATATGCCCAAAATTTAAAGCTTTTTTGATTTATATTTTAAATATACAACCATTGTCTTATTTTTCATTGGCTGAATTTGTTTTTAGATTTCCACCAACTTGGCTTTTTCCTAAACATAGGTCTTCTTTTATTTCTGTGCTAACCTTTTTTATCAAAATAGAAAAGAATATCCCATTGAAATGTTTTCCGTTCCAAAATCAATTTTAAGAAGGTTGCGCTTTGAGCTGCTGTTGTTGTTGATTATCCCGTTTTTGGCGGGAATGATGGCAAAGGGGATAGGGTTTTAAGGGGATCAAAAATATTTCAGAACCTGACTAATTCTCAGGAATCCTGTAAACAAATGCATTCACGTTCATACCTGCACCTACTGAGGCAAAAATCAAATTGTCACCTGAAGTGAAATGATATCCATTGAGCTCATTTCTTGCAATCATGTCATACAAGATAGGCACTGTGGCTACTGAGTTATTGCCCATTTTGGAAATGATCATTGGCATGATGCCTTCAGGTTTTTGGGTAACCCCAAAAAGTTTCAAAGTTCGGATTAGAATTGCCTCATCCATTTTGGCATTGGCCTGATGTATGAGTACTTTGCTGATGTCTTTGATATCCAAGCCGGATTTTTCTATGGCCTGCTTCATCAAAACAGGTACAGTGTTCAGGGCATATTCATATAGTTTCCGTCCGTTCATCTTAAGAAATAAGGTATCATCCTTGAAATCGGGATTATAGGAAATATCCATTTTCAATAAATGGGCCTGGGTAAGGGTATCCGTTCTGGTTTTGTGGCAAAGAACTCCTATTGGTTCTTCACTTTCCACTCCTTCCAATACGACAGCTCCCGCACCGTCTGAATAAATCATGCTGTCTATATCATGGGGATCAATGATCCTTGAAAGTGTTTCTGCGCCAATAATCAAAGCTCTTTTTGCATCACCGGATTTGATAAAATAGTCTGCATGGATCACACCCTGTACCCATCCGGGGCAACCAAACGGAAGATCATAAGCCACACAATCAGGGTTCGCTATTTTTAGCAGATGCTTTACCCTAGAAGCAATGGTGGGAAGAATATCCGTTTTTCTGTTATTGTATAATATTTCTCCAAAATTTTGGGCAACGATAATGTAATCTAAAGTTTCAGGATCTATCCCGGAATCCTCAATGGCAGCTTTGGCAGCTATATATGCCATGTCCGAGGTATTTAATTCCGGACTTAAATATCTTCTTTCTTCTATTTCTGTTATCTCCTGGAATTTCTGTATGATCGCACAATTTTCTTTGGGGATTTTTTCACCCTTTTCATTGATAAAATTATTGTTCAAAAAGTCTTGATTCTTTACAATGACATCTGGGAGGTATGAACCAGAACCCTTGATTACGGTGTAAATAGACATATAAGGTGATTTTGAGAGGTGTATTTATTTTGGCACCCAATTAAGTAATAATATTTCAAAAAAGGTATTCTTATTTAAAAAGAAAAGCCCTGAATAATCCAGGGCTTTCCTGAATTTTAAATGTTGGGCTGTGGTGTTGTCCGTAGGTATGGTTTGATTCTGGTATGCCCTTTTGGGAATTTGGCGGGAATGTCTGCATCGGCTACAGAGGGAACAATGACCACATCCTCACCATATTTCCAATCGGCCGGAGTGGCAACTGAATGATAGGCTGTCAATTGCAAAGAATCAATCACACGCAATAATTCTTCAAAATTCCTTCCTGTACTTGCAGGATAAGTAATGATTAATTTGATTTTTTTGTCATTACCGATCACGAAAACTGACCTGACGGTAGCTTTTTCACTTGCATTGGGATGGATCATATCATACAATTCAGCGACTTTCCTGTCTTCATCCGCAATCAGGGGAAAATTGACTGTAGTGTTCTGAGTCTCATTGATATCTTTGATCCATTCCTTATGGTCAGCCAATCCATCCACGCTCAAGGCCAGTACCTTGACATTTCTTTTGTCAAACTCGGATTTTAATTTGGCAACAGCACCGAGTTCGGTTGTGCATACAGGAGTATAATCGGCAGGATGTGAAAATAGGACTCCCCATCCATCTCCCAAATACTCATGAAAATTAATTTTCCCTTCTGTCGTCTCAGCGACAAAGTTTGGAGCAATATCTCCCAATCTTAGTGACATAATGATTTTGGTTTAAAAGTCTATAGAATTTATAGACATGTTACACAATTTCAGTACAATTAGTTTCAATGAGAAGACTATTAATGATATATATTACATCCGGTCTCTTTTTTGGCGTAATCGTTGTATTTAATAATGTTGGGGACTCGCAATGACGCTGATGTAGGTTTAAACATACCTTCCCAAAAATCGGTTTTGATTTAGTTATAAATCCAATACATTTAGCATTATCGTAAATCAAGAAAAACTATGAAGACTTATTACAACCCCGAAGACCTTAAAAAATTTGGAAAGATCGGTGAATTCCAGAAATCCATGGCAGATAAATTCTTCGATTACTATGGAGAAGTTTTCAAAGAAGGTGCATTGACGGCGCGTGAAAAATCGCTGATTGCCCTGGCCGTTGCACATGCCATACAATGCCCATATTGTATAGATGCGTACACAGTTGATACCATGGAAAAAGGCTGTGATGAAGAACAGATGATGGAAGCGGTGCATGTTGCTGCAGCCATTAGAGGCGGAGCCTCATTGGTACATGGGACACAAATGATGAATAAAGTCAAAGAATTGTCCATGTAAGTAATATCTAAGCCAACCTTTTTTTACCAAAAAATCCATGAAGTCTTTAAAAGCGCAGAATCACCCCTTGTCAAACTCCCGGTATGAATTAGAACTGCTGGAATCTCCAGATTCCGGAATCAGTTTTGTCCAAAAATTGGATGAATCCCAATTGTACCCGCTCAAGCCTTTACAAATCGAAACCCTGCAGATAAATATGGGAAAGATGTGTAATCAGGTCTGTCAGCATTGCCATGTGGATGCAGGTCCTGACAGGAAAGAAATCATGACAAGGGAAATTATGGAAGATTGTCTGAGCGTGATTGAAAAGAACAACATCAAATCAGTAGACCTCACAGGGGGGGCACCTGAAATGAATCCTGATTTCAGATGGTTTGTAACTGAAATCAGAAAAATCGGAAAGGATATCAATATCATCGTAAGGTGTAACCTGACTATCATATTGGCCAATCCGAAATTTCATGGCCTGCCTGAATTCTTTAAAACAAACCGGATAGAAGTTGTTTCATCTCTTCCCTATTTCTCGGCCTCTAGAACAGATGCACAAAGAGGGGATGGGGTATTTGAAAAATCAATCAAGGCCTTAAAAATGTTGAATGATATTGGATATGGCATTGAGGGAAGCGATTTGATATTAAACCTTGTTTACAATCCTTCGGGAGCTTTTTTACCGGGAAGTCAGGAAGGTCTTCAAGCTGAGTTTAAAAAGAAATTGGGCAATAATTTCGGGATCAGTTTCAATGCGCTTTTTACCATAACCAATATCCCCATCAGCAGGTTTTTGGATTACCTGATCCGGAGTGGTAATTATGAAGGATATATGGAAAAATTGATCGAATCATATAATCCCACTGCAGCCGCTAATGTAATGTGCCGTTCAACCATTTCGGTTGGTTGGGATGGATACCTGTATGATTGTGATTTCAATCAAATGTTGGATCTCAAGGTGGAAATCCCAAAAAGCCAGCATATCAGCGATTGGGATCAAATACTTTTGAAAAACAGAAATATCGTGGTCAACCAACACTGCTTTGGCTGTACGGCCGGGGCAGGGTCAAGTTGTGGAGGAGCAACTGCTTAGATTTATGAAAAGCAAAAATTCAGAAAATGCCATCATCATTTTTCAGAAAAACCTGGTTTTAGGAAAAGTAAAAACCAGATTGGCAGCTTCGGTTGGCAATCAACAGGCATTGGAAATTTATAGGGATTTGGTGGCCTTTACTTACAGACAGGCTATAGAAGTAAAGAATGCCGATATTTGGGTGTTTTTTTCCGATGCTTTTGAAGAAATCGAAGAAAGTTTTCAAGACCATATCACTGCCAAAATGGTTCAGGAAGGAGCCGACTTGGGGGAAAGAATGCAAAATGCTTTTGCCACCATTTTTGGAATGGGTTATTCCAAAGCATTTTTAATAGGTACTGACTGTCCGGAAATCTCCCCGAAAATATTGGAAACAGCTTTGGATTCCCTGAAAAAGCATGAGGTAGTAATAGGATCTGCCTTGGACGGGGGATATTATCTAATCGGAATGAAAAAGGTCCACCCACAATTATTTTGGCAAATGCCCTGGAGCACTGTAAAAGTCCTACCCACAACTTTGCAAAAAATAAACAATGATAATCTTTCCCACTACCTTTTACCTACCCTTTCGGATATAGATACCGAAGAAGATTGGCTAACCTTCAGAATTTTGATATCATATGAGTAATTATTTATGATGGAGGCGGTTGTTGTTGATTTTAATTGGATATTGCTGAATATTGGTTTGTAAAAGAATTGAGTTTGTATTTAATTCAACCCATGTTTATAATGTATAGACAGTTGTTCAGGTTATCAGTCATTTTTATTCTTATTTTCTTTCTTCATCCATCCTTTGTCAGTGGTCAGGAGGAAGTGAAGTACGACATAAGTGTGGCAGGTATATCCATCGGTGAAATGACAGCGGTCAAAAGGAAGGCAGGACAAAAAACATCCTACGAAGTCAGGAGTGAGGTGAGTTTTTGGTTTTTCGGAAGAATCAACGTGGACTATTTAGTCGAGACTGAATTTCATGGTAAGCAACTGATCTCCTCAGATTCACAATCCAAAACCAACAGGGGTGATTTCAGGACCTTGATACAGTGGGATAAAGACCACTATAAAGTGGATTCCAAAAATTACAAATACGAAAATACGAGCCCAATCCATAAACCCCTACATTTCAGTTCATCGGTTTTTTTCTTTGAGGAACCTGTAAATATCAGTGAATTTATGGCGGACGGTTTTGGATTGGTGTCTCCCATCCAAAAAGTCAAAGATTATTACGAAGTCGATGTCAATGGCAATAAAAACAAGTACTACTATGTCAATGGAGTACTCGAAAAAATAGTGATGTACAGTCCGATCAAAAATTATGTGGTCAAAAGAAAATGATCCCCTGTGAAGCTGAGCATAATCATACCAATATTGAATGAATCAGAGAACCTGAGGGAATTACTTCCATTTTTTTTCAATCATGAAAAGAAGGATGAAATAGAAGTTATAGTCGTGGATGGATGCAGTAAAGATGATTCTGTTGAGACAGCTTTAATAATGGGTGCCAAAGTAGTCAGGTCAGAAATCTGTTCCCGAGCTTGTCAGATGAATATGGGTTCCCGTCAGGCAAAAGGAGATATCCTATATTTTGTGCATGCAGATACAAGAGTGCTCCCCTCGTTTTATGAGGACATTGTTCAGGAAGTGGATAGGGGAGTTCCGGCGGGTTGCTTTGCCTATTCCTTTGATTCAGATAACCGCCTTCTAAGATTAAATTCCTGGTTTACTACGTTTAATGGCTTATTGTCAGGCGGAGGTGATCAAACGTTATTTATCAAAAAAGAAGTATTTGAGGATTTAAAAGGTTTTGATGAATATTATTGCATTATGGAAGATTTTGAATTGGTGAGAAGGCTTAAAAAAAAGTACAGTTTCCATGTCATTCCCAAAAAGATCACTGTCTCTGCCCGGAAATATGAGACCAATTCCTGGCTTCGGGTTCAAGTGGCCAATCTGATTGTTTTCACCCTATTCTTTTTCAATACACCCTCTTCGAAACTTAAAGAATTATATTCAAGACTCTTGATCTACAGGTAAAAAAAAGGACCGCAATACGGTCCTTTTTATATATCATCAATACCTATGAGAAAACTTATTGAAACAAAGGTATCATCCATAAATTTTTAATTGGTTAAGGTAATGTGAAGTTAAGGTCATCTTTTTAATTTGAGAGATATTTTTTATTATTGATATATACCTTGTGATATATAGTTGAAATATGCCTTCGGCGATATAATTTCCCATCATCAAACCTGAATGGCAGAATACAGCGGTAGATGAGGAAATAATTTCAACTTTATATCTATTTTGAGATCTTCTATTTATAGATATAAGCTGCACGATATAAATTGATATATGCCTTCGGCGATATAAATTTTCTTAATCAGCACTGAATTGACAAAATACAGCGTCGGATAAGGTAATTATTTCAACTTTATATCAATCATATCCCGAATCACTTAATTCTCGGGATCTTCGATTCGCTCCGATTTCAACTTTATTTCTATTTAATTCCGAATCTCTTCAGCTCTCCGAAACTCTATTTCTATGCTAAGACTCAAAAAATATCAGTCAATATCAAAAAATATCCACTAATATCTTAAACAATATTTCAACATATTTCAATTTATTTCAAAATATATCCACCAATATCTATTTTTCAATATCTATTTTTTCAACATCTCCACATTCTTCAAAATATCCATTGCAAACAGACTCATTGCCTTCAAACCGGTCTTGATGGTGGGTTCGGGCAGGGGAGCGAAGTAGGGAGAGTGCAGACCGGGTATTTCCAATCCTTCTCTTTCAGCTTTTTCCAAAAACTCGGGGTCTGATGCTCCCAGGTAAAACATCGTGATAGGAATATTCCTCTCCTGTAAACCAAAACGGCTGAAATCTTCCCCAATCATCTGGGCTTGCACTTCTTTGACTTTGTCCGCTCCAATATTGTTTCTAAAGACATCCACCATCTGTCGGGTCAAATCCGCATCATTGATCAAGGCAGGTGTATGGGGATGGCGTATCCAATAGGTGGGCATTTTTTCTTCCGATAATCCTGCTGCCCGGGCATATTGCTCACTGATGCGTTTGATGCTGCTGATCATTTCTTCCCTTACTTCGGGAGAATATGAGCGCAAAGTCAATTGCATCACCACCTCATCCGGTATGATGTTGTGGACAGTTCCACCGTGGATTGACCCAACCGTGATTACGGCAGGATCGGTAGGAGCAATCCTCCTACTTACAATAGTCTGATAAGCCTGTATCATCTGCGCACTCAGGACAATGGGATCAATGCCTTTATGCGGAGCGGCACCATGCGCTCCTTCACCATAGACAGTCACATTCATCATATCCACACCTGCCATCAATGGGCCTGATTTATAACCCAACATACCTGCCGGCAAAAATGGATCATCATGTAGCGCAATGGCATAATCAGGATGGGGAAAGCGTTCGTACAAACCGTCGTTCGTCATGTTCCATGCGCCCATTCCGTTTTCTTCAGCAGGTTGGCCGATCATCAAGAGTGTTCCCCTCCAGGCCTGTTTGTATTCCACCATCATTTTGGCCGTTCCTACAAAAACACTCATGTGAATATCATGCCCACAGGAATGGGTGATAAAGGTTTCCTTTCCATCATTGGAAGTTCCTTTTTTGGTGGATGCATAGGAAAGACCTGTTTTTTCTTCCATAGGCAGGGCATCCATATCTGTCCGTATTAGGAGGACCGGACCGGCGCCGTTTTCCAGTACACCAACCACCCCATAACCGCCAATATTTTCCGTTACCTGATATCCCAAGGATTTCAGTTCTTTGGCTATCCTTGCAGAAGTTTCTTTTTCTTGTAATGACAATTCAGGATTCTGATGTAGCTCTTTGTAGAGTTGATCCAGTTCAGGATAGATTTTGTCAATAAAATTGTCAACAGATTGCGAAAATCCAGACATTGGAAATATGATGATCAGGAGAAAAAGGTAAAGGGAAAACTGGGAAACTCTCATAAACTTCTTGTATTTTACTTTTTCAAATAACGCAAATAATTCACTCATTGTGGCCAATATTGAATTATCGGTTAAAGTAATTCCACAGTTTTTATGCCAATCATAGAAAAATCAACTTATGGTACACCTCCAAGAATGCTCTTTAATGGACATTTTGAAACAATTATTCCAAGCATCTTTAGAAAAGTATTGGGCATTCAATATCAGAGGGAAAAGATTGACACCCCTGATGGGGATTTTTTGGATCTGGATTGGTCAAATGTCGGAAGTGACAAACTCCTGATCATAAGCCATGGCTTAGAGGGAAGTTCTGAAAGACATTATGCAAGAGGATTGGCCAAATTGTTCAATCAAAACGGTTATGATGTATTGGCATGGAATAACCGTACCTGTGGTGGTGAAATGAATCTTCAACCCATTATGTACCATCATGGGGCGAGCTATGATTTAAAAACAGTTATTGATCATGTTGAGAAGTCCAAAACTTATGATTCATATTATCTTGCCGGTATCAGCATGGGAGGAGCACAAACGCTAAAATACTTAGGAGAAAACGGTCTTGACCTGAATTCAAAAATCAAAAAAGCAGCCGTTTATTCTGCCCCCTGCAACTTACCGGATTCTGCGGCTACGCTTAAAGAAAAAAGAAATGCCTTTTACAAAAAACGCTTTCTGGGAAAACTGAAGGCAAAAATGTTCCTGAAAGGACAACAGTTCCCCGGTTTGGTGGATCTGGATTTACTTAAGAGGGTAAAGGAGTTTGATACTTTTGATACCCATTTCACTGCCAAAATCCATGGATTCAAAGACGGGAATGATTTTTACCATTCAGTAAGCGCTGACAATTGGATGAAGGATATTCAGATTCCAACGCTGATCATCAATGCGCTCAATGATCCACTTTTGATAGACAGATGCTATCCTGTGGATTTGGCCAGAAACCACCAATATCTTTTTCTGGAAATGCCGGCAAGGGGAGGGCATACAGGTTTTATGGTCAAGGGGCAGGAGTTTACCTGGGCGGAGTATAGGTTTTTGGAGTTTTTGGGGTAGACGGGAGATATGAGACTTGAGATATGAGACCTCACTAACGGAAGGTCGGCTTGAAAATGACAGATTTTTAGAGGAAGACTGCGATCAGATAAACCTTCCGCAATAAAAAGCGAAATGAACATTTCCTTGTCACTTCGACGTCAGGAGAAGTCTGTTGCCTAAGGATTTACTTTTCTCCTTATTAATTATGTATAATGTTAATCCTTGCTAACATTCGTATCTGTTTTCAAGCCCAATAAAAAAAACGATGGCCCACAGAGCCATCGCTTATTAATAACTATTACCCAATCAATTTTCGGCCTTAGCCGAAAAAGAAATCTTTATATCTATGATTTTTTTTCATGACTGTTTGAATTCAAACGAACACTTCAAATTAAAAATTCTATTGGATTTCTTAAAAGACGTTAAATCAGGCAATAAAAAACCCTCATAATGTTGTGGACTTTCCAAATTTTTTAGAATCATTTGAACTTAATTTTTATTTTTATTGAATTATTTTAATTCAGATTTTAGAAGAAGAATTGGATGGTTTAAATTTTCTTATTGTTTATTACTCAATTGTTTAACAAATGAAAGATTCGCAGTCTAGCATGTATGAGCATTCAGAAGTAAAAGTAAGGTTGCTTAATTTGTACATTCAAAAATACCTGAACATCTTGAGCAGGGCGGCTGGCATTGAAAAAGTCCATCTCTACGATCTGTTTTGTGGGGAAGGAATCTATGAAAATGGAGGA
>NZ_JBGTCA010000490.1:0-1808 GCF_041749095.1 Aquiflexum sp.
GCATGCTTCGATAGCAGATCCTTTGCAGCGGATACGCTTCATAATCTTGACCTCATCTTCTTTGATAATCTCCTCCTCATGCTTTTTGAATTCTTCTTCATTCGAAATAAAGAAAGTGGTATGTCCTGAATCACCGAAAGGCGTCTGTATTACAAGTTCACTTCCCAAATCCTTAGTAATTTTTGTAAGCTGCTTGTAGTCCTTCACCTTGGAAAGTACATAAGGGACACAGGCTACGCCGGCTTTTTCGGCGATACGGTTGGTGTTTACCTTGTTATCCAGAGAGTTCCGCATTTCAGCTTTTGGGAACATGATTTCCAGACCTAATTTTTCTGCAAGCCTCTCGGTTTTTTCGTCAAACATGAGGAACATTGCTTTTCCGGTATTGCCATCTATAGCCCGTGTTTTGAGATAGTCCTGCACTTCGGGGTGTTGCAACAGATAATTATTGATGTCTTCTATGCCTTCAAAATCGTCATGGGGAATTTCATTTTTGGGAGAAAAAACATTTGGATGTTGGCCATCAAAGCAATCAATATAACAGATGAATTTAAAGCCTTTGATCCATTCATCAGCACCCAATAAGTTGAAATTGGTAGCACTGATAAAATACAGCGGCTCTTCATTTTTGTGGAAAGACCTCCTTATGTCTGAAACACCAACCAACTCAGCCTTTGATTTCTTACCTCCATTTTTCATTTCATTACCAGCTGCCGGTTTTTTAGATGTCCTGGTGGTAGCAGCAGGTTTAGTTGCAGCAGGTTTGGTTATTTTGGTTGTTTTTTGCTCAGTTTTTATGGGTGCACCGGGAATAGAAACTTTCATATCTCGTTTTACCGGTTGATCTGTTTTATTATTTGTTTTAGTTGCCATAATCTTAGTTTTTTAAGGGTTTGGTTAATATTTTCTTTTTTGCATTTGTCGATCCCATCGAGGTGACTGTTTTGTGTCTGTTCATCACACTATCTTTGAAAACCCGAAGTCCGAGATCAGCTCTGTAACCATGAATCTCAGAGACATCCAGAGCGGTGAGAAAATGTATAATTTCTTTACTCACTACCTGCCCGGGGACAAGTACCGGAAATCCGGGTGGATAAGGAATGATAAAAGACGAAGCCACAAGCGTCCTGCCTTTTTCCATTGAAGGCAAGCAGTCCTCCATATGGATGTATTCACAACTCTCCTCATTGTAAGCGATAAAAAATGCTTCCCGGATATTTCCGCCCGGCACACCCGGCACGGCCTGGAAAGATTCATGAAAATAACTGAAATCAGGCAGCGGGGGAAAATCCTTGATTAATGATTGGATTTTATTTTGACGGATCGTTGTCTCCTCTTCATTCAGGCTTTTAAATTCCAGATCCAGCTCATCGGCTATTTTTAGCAGGGCATTGGTAAGGTAAGCCACACTACCCCTCGTGGTTCCAATATTGGTCATGAATAAGACCGTGTTTCTGGACGTTTTGTTGATCTGGATATTGAATTTATCCATTAGGTATTTATTCTTGAAAGTATCTCCATCCACTCCCGTGCGGCCGATATGGAGGGTTATTTTTGTAGGATCCAGGACAAATTCATCCCTTTCCCACGCATTTTCCATTCTGTTCCAACCTTCTTTTTTGTTGTAATATTCCGACAGGCCGGATTCCCTGTATTCTTGGGGAATAAAATCACTTACTGTCAGTACATCAAAATATTTGCTCAAACGGGGATGGTCATTTATTTTGGCGCGCAGCCCCATTGCCATCTCAATACTTTTTTCCACGAGCTCATACCCTTCAAATTGCACCTGTCTCCTACCGGCATCG
>NZ_JBGTCA010000491.1:0-2312 GCF_041749095.1 Aquiflexum sp.
CTTACTTCTTCAACAATTTAAAATGCTCCACATTCTGTCCCCACTGGATTTCGATCATCAAAACTCCTCTTGGTACTCTAGCAACCAATCCACTTAGGGCTTCATTCAGTTCAGATTCCGAACCTGCCTGAACCTGGAAAGCAGTGGATGTCGAAGAAATGATTTTTACTGAGATGGTTTCACCATTGTAGGATTTAAGATCGGTAAGCTTGATGTTCAACCGGTCACCTCCGACCAATGGGTTGGGAAATACCTTCCAGATATTAGTGGATAAAGATCCTTCTATACGGACAGAGAATACTTTCCCTGTAGTGGATTTTCCATTGAAATCATATTGTTTGAGTCTGTAATAAACAATGGACTCAGTAAACGGTAGAAACATGTCTTCGAATTGGTATTCAGTCATTGTATCTTTAAAACCCATGCCCTCAATGGTACCGATAACCTTAAAGTCCTTGATATTGTCAACAGACCTTTCAATTTCAAAATGACTGTTTTCCATTTCCTTATATGTAGCCCAGGTAATTTTAGCAGTTCTGGACTGATTTAAAAATTGGGCATTGAATGCTGATATCTCTACAGGTAAAATTTTGGCATTCAAAAGAAACAAATCAACCCTACATGTCCCGGTAGCATTATCAATGGTGGTCAATTTATAAGTTGCTCCGCCCATCAATGAATCGATGGTGGACTCTTCTGAATAAAAGGTAGGGTCTTCCAAAGAAGTCCAAAAGTAAAAATAATCCCCTTCTACGAACTCAATTTCTATAAGTCCGGTTGCAAGGTCTTCATTTGTGGTTTCATCAATTGTAGATTCAACTACTCTCTCACTTAAAATCACATTCTCAGTAGATAAGGCATCGGGAACTAAAGTAGAAATGGTTACTGTATTTCCAACTATTCCCCCTTGACTTATTGTCAAAGAAGCATTGAAACTACTTCCAACATCCCTGTTCCAAACAGTTGGATTAAAATTAGATGAACTCAATGAGGTTCCATCAGAAAAATTGAAATTCCAGTTTGCATTGTAATCCTGCGTAGGATTACCACCAAAAAGAGAAGTGATTATAAAAGAGACGTTTGTCTGATCAAAATTTTCTTCAAAACAATCAAAGATGGGTTCAAAAGTATAGGACAAAACGCCAACTTCAATTGGAATTGAATTGTGGTTATTTAAACATTGAGCGGCTGGATAACTCTGACAACTGTAACTGTCCTCAAGATCTTTTGCGCGATTAGTAGTCCAAGAAACCAATGGCCTTGATAATTCATAAAATTCATTTTGGCATTCAATACCAATGTCAGGAATCGGAATGGTAATAATACAAGAACCGGTATTACAAGGGTTAATAGAACCTACAAATTCATTGATGTATGTAGAATTCAAAGGATCGCCATCCGGATTGTTTCTATCTTTCTTTAAAATATCAGCGATTATTCTAAAATTATGAATATCATTTCTTGAGTTTGAGGTATATAAGAATGAAATATAATATGGACCATCACCCTCACAGATATTATTGGGATTTCCAGATACATCGCTGAAATACACATTTAATATGGAATAGTTTTGTGCATTGCCTTTACAAATGGTACATGAACCATCTCTTAAGTCCGGCTTGTTAGGATCCTGTGCAAAGCTGTTAAAGCTAAGGACAAGAAAAAGGGCGAAAAGTACTGTTTTTAAAAATCTCATTGGGTGATTGATTTTTGTAGAGTCTAATTTGTTTTTCAAATGTACTATAATGTATTTTAAAAACAAACAAAAAATGAATCTTTTTGCATTTTTTTATATATGAAATGCTTTTTTATTGTTTTATAAATTATACAACAGAGTAAAAAACTTACGTAAACCCAGACAGATTTGGATTTACCACTAATATATTTAGTATTTATATATTTGATTTATAGATATTTACCTAATATAGAGTTTTAAAAATTCAATATTAACTATCTCATTTCTTCTAAAGAATATGCATTTCATCGAAAATAATAAAATCAGAAAAAATATTTATTCTTTATCTACCATCATCCCCAAAGAGATAGCCACGCCGTACGAAGGTTTATTCAAATTATCAAAGTTTTCAAGGCTCCCTGCCAATGAAGGAATCTCATGAGGGTCCGAAAATGATTAAAATAAACATAAATAGAACCTCGGGAGATCCTTCGTGCCTACCAATGACAGAATTGGGAGCAGCCGTCATGCTGACGCAGGAAGCATCTCACGAGGTTCAGGAAATGATAAATTTGAACACAAATAGGATCTTTTGAGATTCCTCGTACCTACCAATGACAGATATTCATATTGATGG
>NZ_JBGTCA010000492.1:0-50409 GCF_041749095.1 Aquiflexum sp.
ATGTGTCGCTCAAGGTGTACCTTTTGCAAGAGAATATGGAGGATTATTAGCCAATCGTTCTTTTGGCGGTGCGCAGGTTTCAAGAACTTTCTATGCCAAAGGACAAACCGGGCAACAGTTGCTTTTAGGAGCTTATTCAGCTCTCAGTAGGCAGGTAGCCAATGGAAAAGTGAAATTATATCCAAGGACAGAAATGATGGACTTGGTGACAATTGATGGTAAAGCCAGGGGAATTGTTACCAGAAACCTTATTACGGGAGCAATTGAATCCCATGCTGCCCACGCAGTATTGCTCTGCACAGGTGGATATGGAAATGTGTTTTTTCTCTCCACCAACGCAATGGGATCGAACGTAACTGCGGCTTGGAGAGCGCATAAAAGAGGTGCTTTGATGGCAAATCCGTGTTACACTCAGATCCACCCAACTTGTATTCCTGTATCAGGTGATCATCAGTCAAAATTGACTTTGATGTCTGAATCCCTAAGAAATGATGGTAGGGTATGGGTTCCTGCAACAGTTGAAATTGCTGAAAGGTTGAGAAAAGGTCAGTTTTCAGCCAATGAAATCAAAGAACAAGACAGAGATTACTTCTTGGAGAGAAAATATCCTTCTTTCGGCAATTTGGTTCCCCGTGATGTGGCATCAAGGAATGCCAAATATATGTGTGATGAAGGAAGAGGCGTCAATGAAACCGGCGAGGCTGTATTCCTGGACTTTAGAGATGCCATCAAGCGTGACGGAAAAAGCACCATTGAAGCCAAATACGGCAACCTCTTTGACATGTACATGCAAATTACGGGAGATAATCCTTATGAGGGACCAATGATGATATATCCTGCTGTTCATTATACCATGGGAGGTCTTTGGGTAGATTACAACCTGATGACCAATGTTCCCGGCTTATATGCTTTGGGAGAGGCAAATTTCTCTGATCATGGTGCCAATAGATTGGGGGCCTCTGCGCTGATGCAGGGTCTTGCAGACGGATATTTTGTTATTCCGTACACTATGGGAGATTATCTTGCTCAATCGGCTGCCGCTAAGTTGGATTTAAATCATCAAGCGTTCAAAGATGCTGAAAAAAATGTGAAGGATAGGATTAAAAAACTTCTGAGCATCAGCGGCAATAAAACAGTTGATCATTTCCATAAAAGATTGGGTAAAATCATGTGGGATTATTGTGGTATGGCAAGGTCAGCAGAAGGTTTGACCAAGGCCAAGGCCATGATCAAAGAATTGAAAGCAGAATTCTGGTCAAATGTCAATGTACTTGGCGATAATGAAGAATTGAATCAATCTCTGGAAAAAGCCCATAGAGTAGCAGATTTCATTGAGCTTGGAGAGTTGATGGTGGATGATGCGCTTAACAGAGCTGAGTCCTGCGGGGGGCATTTCAGAGAAGAATATCAGACTCCGGAAGGTGAGGCCCTCAGGGATGACGAAAATTTTGCCTACGTCGCTGCCTGGGAATATTTGGGAGAAGGTAAAGATGAAGCTCTTCACAAAGAGCATCTTGTGTTTGAAAATGTGAAGTTGACCCAAAGAAGTTATAAGTAATCAGAAAATTAAAATCATCAGAGCAATGAATCTTACATTGAAAATCTGGAGACAGAAAAATCACTCCGATAAGGGAGGCTTTAAAGAATATAAAGTAACGAATATTTCCAAAGACATGTCGTTCTTGGAAATGCTGGATGTGCTGAATGAACAGTTGACCAATAAGGGAGAAGATCCGGTCCATTTTGACCATGACTGTAGAGAAGGTATCTGTGGTACCTGTTCCTTGTATATCAATGGCCATCCTCATGGACCATTACAGACCACTACCTGTCAGCTTCACATGAGGTCTTTCAAAGATGGGCAGACCATCACCATTGAACCTTGGAGGGCCAAAGCTTTTCCGGTGGTCAAGGATTTGGTAACTGATAGGTCATCATTTGACAGGATTATTCAGGCAGGTGGATATGTATCAGTTAATACAGGTGGTGTTCCTGATGCCAATGAAATCCCTATCACAAAAACCATCGCTGATATGGCCATGGACGCTGCACAATGTATCGGATGTGGTGCCTGTGTAGCTGCCTGTAAGAATGCCTCAGCCATGCTGTTTACTGCAGCAAAAGTCTCTCAGTTGGCCTTATTGCCACAAGGCAAAGTAGAAAGAAAGACCAGGGCAGAAAAAATGGTTGCTCAAATGGATACTGAAGGATTCGGAGCATGTACCAACGTAGGGGCATGCGAGGCTGAGTGTCCAAAAGCTATCAGCATTTCCAATATAGCCAGAATGAACCGGGAATATTTCGTTGCGGTGGTAAGCAGTCAGAATGTTTAAAAAATTAAATTTAAATTTCCGAAAACTCCGGGTTATTTTCTCAGAGTTTTTTTATTGCATTTAATCCTTTGTCTCCGCGCTGCGGAAAGTTTTCCGAGGAGCAGATTTCTCCGCAATGCAGAAACAATTCCATTTTTTTAAAGAAGGCAATACGACTTGACCAATCTCGGGGAGTACAGCAGTATCTATTTTCACATAGGGATTTTGCCCAAGCTCCGTAGGAGTGGACGATATACAAACATGGATTTGAATCCTAGGGAAAGCTGTAATGGTGGAAAGAAAAAGTGCCATAGGCACGACCGAAAAATATGGGCAAGAACCCTTCCTGAAAAAAACTTTTCTACTCGAATCCTCAGCAATAACAATTTTATATGTATGGGGAATGTTATAGGTCCGGAAGATGGTGATGTTTGGGAATGGCAATTTAAAGGTAATATCTTTGTATTGGAAATAGGTTCTAAAATTGATTTGCTTCCCAAAACATCCCTAACTCAAAGCCTTCTGTACCAGCTCCAATGCCTTATCTGAATGCCCCATTTTCAAAGCAGCCTCATGCCCTTTATCTGACATTTTTTTCCAGGTCTTTTGGATGATGTCGATGATTTTTTCCTCCTCTTCGGCATGTTTCGCAATAAACTCACCAAAGTAATATTTCAGGAAGACCAGACAGACCACATCTTCCAAGCATTGTGTCTCGGGGTCGGTTTTCAATCTTCTTTTGTTGATGAGGTAATCGACATGCTGAATGTCTTCAGGTGGGTAGCCGTATTTTTCCATAATGGAGGAAACCAGTTTCCCATGGATTTTCTTGAGCTCCGTCCTCCACATCAGGTATCCTTTTCTATCCATGGGATAGGAATCCCTTGGAATCGTCCACCTTTGGATATGCTGTCCCCGTGCTGCGATTTTCAAGGTTTCCGAAGCATTTTGGTCAAATTCCAACAACATGGTGGACATCCTTTGGCCATAAAGGAGTTCCTTGGGAATAGACTTTCCATCCTTGTTCTCCATATTGGGATCCTGGGCGTTGAGGCGGTCTATTTCGGCAATGGTATCGTGAAATCTATCTTGGGACATTTGGTCTATAAAAATTTGCTTTAATATAAATGTAGGAATTTTGGGCTACAAATGGGAAATAGCTTCCTTCAATTCATGGTTTGGTTGAAGTCTTTCTGCTACCACCTGCCCTATAACCATAATGGCAGGTGCCTCAATCCTAGCTTCTTCCTGTTTTATTAGAATGTTCCCCAGGTTACCAATGAGGGTTTTTTCATGGGGGAGGGAACCGTTTTGTACCAATGCAATGGATTCCCTTTTCCCTCTTTCTTCCTTAAAAATCCGGATGATCTCCGGGAGTTTGGATATGCCCATCAATATGACGACCGTTGCACTTGTCTGTGCCGCTAATTTCAAGTCCTTTGAAATACTTCCATCCTTCAAGGTTCCTGTAATGACCATAAAGCTTTCATTTGCTCCTCTTTTGGTCAAAGGAATACCTGCCAATCCCGGAACAGCTATCGCCGAACTGATACCAGGTACATAAGTTCCGGGAATTCCATGCATCTTGGCATATTCCAATTCTTCGTGTCCCCTACCAAAAACATAAGGATCACCGCCTTTGAGACGCACTACATGTCCCATGGTTTTCGCATAGCCTACGATCATCTTGTTGATCTCTTGCTGCTGCCTATAATGGAGACCGGCCCTTTTGCCAACAAAGATTTTCAGAGCCGTAACAGGCGCATATTCCAATAGGTCCGGATTGGCCAGGGCATCATATAATACAACATCGGCACTTTGAAGTGCCTTGATTCCTTTTAAGGTGATCAGCTCCGGATCCCCCGGACCTGCCCCTACCAATGATAGTCTAGGTGCTGGTTTCATTTTTCTTCTAAGTATAACGTGAAATAAAATTAAGTAAAAATACGTAAAAATACTTAGATTATTGAAATTTAATTTTTACTTTAGCGGTGTGTTAAAACCTTTGATTCCGCACCTGTGGAATCGAAGCTTTTAGGGTCAGGAGAAAAAGTTTCTGGTCAGAAAGGAAAAAACCTTCGAGATCCTGTCATCGCGGTAGGGAAGACCTCAAAGGTTCCGGGTTTAACCTTTGAGGTTTTTTTTCAAACCTCGAAGGTTTTGGGTCGGGAGAAGGGTTTGATTAAAAGGAAAAACCTTCGAGGTCCTGTCGTCGCGGTAGGGAAGACCTCAAAGGTTTTCAGAGTTAACCTTTGAGGTTTTTTTCAAACCTCGAAGGTTTTGGGTCAAAAGAGGAAAAACCTTCGAGGTCTTGAATCCCAGTGAATAGGATTTCAAAGTTAATTCTAATAGACCTCAAAGGTTAAAAACATAAAACAACTATGAAAAAAATCGTTGTAGTCGGAAACGGCATGGTAGGTTACAAATTCTGTGAAAAATTGCGGGATGCCGATAAAGGGGAGAAGTATGAGGTAAGCGTTTATGGTGAAGAACCTTGGCCTGCTTATGACCGGGTACATTTGAGTTCCTATTTCTCAGGAATGGGGGCAAAAGACCTAATGATGGCCCCATTGGAGTGGTATTATCAAAACAAGATCCAACTTCACACCAAAGAACTGATTGTCAAAATTGACAGGGAAAACCGGAAAGTTTTCAGCCACCTGGGCAATGAGGAATCTTATGATTTTTTGATCTTGGCCACAGGTTCAGGCGCATTTGTTCCATCTATTCCCGGAGTGGAAAAAAGAGGCGTTTTTGTTTACCGGACTTTGGAGGACCTGGATGCCATGAAAGCATATGGCAAGCATGTGAAATCCGCAGCGGTTTTGGGTGGGGGGTTGCTTGGGCTTGAAGCAGCCAAAGCGGTGTTGGATATGGGATTGAAAACCCACGTAGTGGAATTCGCACCCAGATTGATGCCAAGACAGTTGGATGAAAGCGGTTCCGCATTGTTGAAATCCAAAATGGAAGATTTGGGGATTTCAGTCCACTTAAGTAAAAACACGCAGAATATTGAAGGTAATGGTAAACTGACAGGGATGTCTTTTGCCGATGGCTCATTTTTAGATGTAGACATGTTGGTCATTTCAGCGGGTATTAAGCCTAGAGATGAGCTAGCCAAAGACTGTGGGCTGCCTGTTGCACAAAGAGGGGGAATAGTGGTGAATGAAAATTTGCAAACGTCAGAGCCGAATATTTACGCCATAGGGGAAGCAGCTTCTTATAATAATATGGTGTATGGATTGGTGGCACCTGGCTATGAAATGGCCACTCAGGTCGTCAATCAGTTGATGGGAAAAGAAGGGAAACCATTTCAAGGGTTCGACATGTCCACCAAACTCAAGTTGATTGGAGTGGAAGTGGGCAGTTTTGGAGATCCTTTTGGGGAAACTGAATCTTGCAAACCTATCGTTTACGAAAACAAAAGCTCTGGTATTTATAAGAGAATCAATATTTCACAGGACGGCAAAAGGCTTATTGGGGGTGTTTTGGTTGGTGACACTTCTGCCTACAACATGATGTTGCAGATGGTGCAGAACAATATGCCTTTGCCTCCAGAACCTGAAGATCTGATACTCGGGTCTAGGGGGGGCGACAAGCCTGCCGGACTTGGGATAGCCAATTTGCCGGATACGGCACAAATATGTAGTTGCGAGAATATCAGCAAAGCTGATCTCTGTGGTGCCATTCAGGATGGCCAATATGACATTGCTTCCCTGAAATCCTGTACCAAAGCAGGTACGGGGTGCGGTGGCTGCCTTCCGCTGATGGGTGACCTCTTAAAGCATCAGCTTCAGGCCATGGGCCAAAAAGTTAAAAACGTATTGTGCGAGCATTTTGACTATTCCCGACAGGAATTGCTCGATATCGTCAAAATTAAAGGCATCCGAACTTATGATCAATTGTTGGATGAATTTGGGAATGGAGACGGCTGCGAGACATGCAAGCCGGCTGTTGCCTCCATACTTGCAAGTACGTGGAATGAACTCATCACCAAGCAGGATACCATTCAGGACACCAACGACAGGTTCTTGGCCAATATCCAAAAGGGTGGGACTTACTCTGTAGTTCCCCGAATTCCCGGAGGAGAAATCACACCAGAGAAACTAATTGTGATCGGTCAGGTAGCCAAAAAATATGATCTCTACACCAAAATTACCGGAGGGCAACGCATTGATATGTTCGGGGCAAGGGTGGAGGATTTGCCGGATATCTGGGAAGAATTGATCAATGCAGGATTTGAAAGTGGACATGCCTATGGCAAATCCCTTCGGACAGTAAAAAGCTGTGTAGGTTCCGTTTGGTGCCGATATGGAGTTCAGGATGCGGTTTCTTTTGCCATTGAGGTGGAAGAAAGGTATAGGGGATTGAGATCTCCCCATAAACTCAAGGGGGCAGTTTCGGGCTGTATCCGTGAATGTGCTGAGGCCCAAAGCAAGGATTTTGGTATTATTGCCACTGAAAAAGGGTGGAACCTGTACGTCTGCGGCAATGGAGGTTCCAAACCCCAACATGCGATTTTGTTGGCCAATGACATAGATTCCGAGACTTGTCTGAAATACATCGACCGTTTTTTGATGTTTTACATCAAGACTGCCGAACCACTCAATAGGACTGCCACCTGGCTGAACAAAATGGAAGGAGGCATTGATTACCTGCGGGATGTGGTGGTCAATGATTGCCTGGGCATTGGAGATGAACTGGAAAGGGAAATGGAGTTTATGGTAGAAACGTACGCTTGCGAGTGGAAGGAAGTCGTCAACAATCCCGAACTGAGGGCCAAGTTCAGACACTTTGTCAATGTGGAAGAAAAAGACCAAAGTGTGGATTTTAGGCCTATGAGAGGACAGAAGGTGCCTGTCGAGTGGGCGGTGAAGGCGTGAGAAGTGAGATGCGAGATACGAGATGCGAGAGCCTAGAAACAAGAAACAAGAACCAAGAGACAAGATGTAAGACCAAATGAAAAATGAAGGTTTCACAATTTAGCAAGGCAAAGAAATTAAAAAAGGCTTTTCCTTGTCATGTCGATCCCGACAGCTGTACGGGAGAGACATCTATTGAAGGCATGAGATGTGGGACCTGGTCTGTAAAGCAAGAGGTAAGACACAAGGATGACGTTGTCCTAAGGTTTTACCTTCGGGCCACTGGGTGTATGGAGTTTCTAACTCCATTAGTAGATGTTAGCCAGAGGCTCAGAACTCAGCAATCCGAAGCCAGAGGCTTTGGATAACTTGAACCGAACAGACCTGCCAGGTTTTTAAAACCTGGCAGGTCTAAGGAAATCCGAAATAAGCTTTAGTCAATCAATAACCCAAAATCAACCTATTTTCATTTCAAACCTATTAAAGCTATTGCCAAATGTTTACAGAATTTGAAAAATATCGAAAAGCAGTACTTAGTACAGATGTCACATGGTTCAAAGCAGCTTCGGTCACTTCCTTTCCGGAAAACGGTGGAGCATGTGTCAAATACAAGGACCTTCAGATTGCCGTGTTCAACTTTAGCAGGAGAGGGGAGTGGTATGCCTGTCAGAACCTCTGCCCACATAAAATGCAGATGGCCTTGTCAAGGGGAATGATCGGTTCCTGTGAAACGGAACCAAAAGTAGCCTGCCCTTTTCACAAAAAGACCTTTTCACTCAAAGATGGCAAAAACCTGAATGGAGACGATTGCACCATTACCACCTATCCGGTAAAAGTGGAAGAAGGATACGTGTATATTGGTTTTGATCAAAATTACTGAGAAAGAAATATTGCAAAACCATTGATCAGAAATTAATGGTTTTATTCTAAGTGGATTTACGTAAATTACCGAATTAATATACCAGAATGGCAAACGCTAAAAACGAAAAAGGCTACAGGCAGTTTGAGGATCTCCGATGGAGGTACCTTTTTGCATTATCAGCAATTGCACTGACCATCATAATTTCCCAGGCCATTCTGCAGTATTATATTTCGCAACAGGTAAGTGATTCCATTGAAGTGAACCTTTCGGGAAGGCAGAGGATGTTGAGTCAACGCATTACCAAATCAGCTATTTTATTGCTTTCGACTGAAGACAGTTTGTCCTGTAAAAACTATTTGGCTGAGTTGAAACAAAGTCTTCAGGAATGGAAAAGAGCTCATGAAGCTTTACAAGTAGGAGATCAGGGACTGGGAGTCAGGGGAACTAATAACAAAACCATACAGGGACTTTTTGCCGAGATACAGCCCAATTTTGAAGCTATGGTTTCAGGAGGAGAAAGGTTGGTCGAAGGATTTCAATATGGGACAGATGATGTATCCGATTCTCAGGCTTTATCCTCCATTTTGATAAATGAACCGGGATTCCTCAAAGGAATGGATGAAATCGTATTCCAGTTTGACCGACAGGCCCAAGCAAAAGTGGCCCGATTGCGAAAGACGGAGATTATCCTTTTGGCTGTCGCCCTTTTCCTGATATTCATAGAAGTCAGGTTTATATTTTGGCCTTCAGCAAAACTCATCAAACAGAATTTCCAGCAATTGGCCGAAAAAGAAGCCAATTCCCGGAATATGGCATTGGAAATCACATCCCTTTACGACTCTTTGGAAAAATCCTATCTGGAACTCGCTGAAGCAGAAGTGGAAGTGGAAGACCTGACACTATTTGCCAACTGTTCCGCTACAGGGGATTTCCAGTATTTCTCAGAAAGGTTTTGTGAAGTGATGGAATTTGGTGCGGATAAGCCGGGCAATTTTTTTGGATGGTTGGAAAATCAGGGATACAATGCCAAATATGTCCATAAAATCCAGGATTTGGTGAGTCAGGGCAAAACCTGGGAAGGAGACCTGAAACTGGTCAATGAGGAAGGTGATTTTGTCTGGCTCAAACTACACCTTGTACCTGTCCTTGGTCAACAGGAGCAAGTGGAAGGGTTGATGCTGATTTCTGTAGATGAAACAGAAGTCAAAGAAGCACAGGCCAAATCACAGGAAATCCACAAGGAAAAGCTTGAAAAGAAACTTAAGGAACAGCAATACCGATCTGCCCTAATCCTGGAAGGCCAAGAGGAGGAACGAAGGAGGATTTCCCGTGACCTTCATGATGGAATTGGTCAGTACCTTACTGCTCTAAAATACAGTCTGGATGGTATCAATGAAGTAAAATCATATCCTGAAGAAAAACGACTGGAAGTTTCAAAGAGGCTGATCGGGGATGTGATCAAAGAGGTCAGAAGAATTTCTTTCCACCTCACCCCTGTTGCCCTTTCCGATTACGGCCTGACTTCTGTGCTGAACAAATTCAGTGAGGAAATGACCAAGATTTCCAAAATCCCTGTCGTGTTTGAAAATCCAACTGGCTTTATGTCACGGTTGGAAGCGAAAGTTGAAAATAATATTTACAGGATTGTGCAGGAAGCCGTGAACAATGCGATCAAATATTCCGAGGCAACCGAAATCAAAATCAGTCTTTCCCATAATTCCAAATATCTCTACCTTCAGGTTTCGGACAACGGCAAAGGTTTTGATTACAACAAACTGAAAGAAGACGGACATTTTAGCGCCTCCGGTCACGGGATCTTCAATATCAAAGAAAGAGTCAATTTTATCAATGGCCAGTTTCAAATGGAAACTTCACCTGGAATGGGAACCATCATCCATATAGAACTGCCATTGGAATCATAGTCATAAACCCAAATAAATGGAAGAAATAAGCGTAGTATTGGCAGATGACCATGTGGTGGTCCGAAACGGCATCAAAATGCTGTTGGAAAATGAAGGTGAAATCAAAGTAATCGGAGAAGCTTCGGACGGCTATGAGGCATTGGAAGCGGTGAAAATCCTGCAGCCTGATGTGTTGGTGATCGATATCCGCATGCCTAATATGGGCGGATTGGAGGCTACCAGTAAATTGAAAAATTATTCAGAAAAAACCCGTGCCTTGATCTTATCCATGCACAATGATGAAGACTATATCCTGCAGTCAGTGGAAAGCGGTGCATCAGGTTACCTGTTGAAGGATACAAGCAAAGATGAGTTTTTGAAGGCCATTCGGTCAGTTTCCCAAGGCGGGAAGTATTTCAGCGGGGACATCAGCAATGTCCTGGTCAATTCCTACCTGACCGTCAAAAACCCAAAATCCGGAACTTCGAAAGACCAAGGCAACGACTATGACCTGACCAAAAGAGAAAAAGAGATCCTCAAGTTGATCTATGAAGGGGTTGGTAACAAGGAAATCGCCGAGCAGCTCAACAAAAGTATCCGGACCATCGAAACACACCGATTCAATATCATGAAAAAACTCAAAGTGGGCAATGTGGTGGAACTGTTCAAAAAAGTGGAGGAGGAAGCTGCTTTGAAAAGGAGTTTGGGAGTGGGGGGTGGCTAAATCAAATTTAAGCATTTGTTTTTTCTAATGATGGGGTTCTCCCACCTAAATCAATTTTTGCATAAATGTCCAAACTAATATATTTGCCATTTTTAAGTTCACAATCTTCCATTAATCCTTCATAGTTAAAACCAAGTTTGGCCATTGCTTTTTTGCAATTTATATTTTCTGTCTCCACAAAACCTTCGATTCTATGGAGTCCTAAATTGTCAAAGCCATAGTTGCATATGATTGGCATTGCCTCTGCCATAATACCTTTACCCCAAAAGTCCGGCATTAACCAAAATCCTATTTCTGCTTTTTGGTGATCTTTGTTTACATTATTTAGTCCACCTGCACCGAAAAAAGTATCGTTGGCCAAAGAACAAACTGCCCACCAAATTCCAGTTTCATTTTTTTCCAGATCGGCAAAGAATTTCATTTGTTCTTCTGCCGCTTCCAATGTCTGATAACTCACACCATAATATTTGATGATGTCCGGGTGGGAAAGACCTTTGAATACATTTTCATGATCGGTGTCAACAAATTGACGGAGCAAAAGTCCTTCTGTTTTTATAACCGGAAATGTTTTCGGCATCTTAATTTGATCTTGTTTATGAAATTAAAATCATCTTGGCCCTCCTTTGTCAAAAAATAATAAAGGAAGAAACCTGCCAGGTTTATATGCTGTAGATGCAATAAATTAACAATTTAAAGGGTTAAAAACCTGGCAGGTTTTTAACTCATTCCCAAACATACCAAAGTAGGAATGGTCTTCCCCCAAAAACTATTTCACAACAAATTCCCAACCTCTATTAATCAATCACCAATTCTCTTTCAACCCCCCGAGAATGGTGGCAGCAGTGCAACTTCAGCACCAAGCGGTATCATGGTTTTTCCAACAGCCTGCTTTTTATTGACTGCGAGGCTGAATTTGATATGTTTGAGGTCGGGAAACTGTTGGTGAAGAAAACCAAGAAGGACTTCGGTATCTGGCATGTATTGCAATTCCAATTCGTTAGTCTTTAATTTTTCGGCGACCATTCCGAAGGCTTTAATCTTAATCATACGCTATTATTTTTGAGACATTAATTTAATCAAAATCCATTACCCTGTCCAGATTAATTTGACAGCAGCAATAAACAGGACTACTGTGAGCAAGTATTTGATGGCAACAGGATTGAACTTTCTGGCACCCAAATAAGCACCAAGCCCTCCTCCCAAAATAGTCAGGGGCATCACAATCCATAATTGCTGATCAATCTGAATCTGAAAGCCATCAGCCCCCAGAAAACCGGAAACTGAATTCAGGAAAATAAACAGGGCACTGACCGCAGCGGTTTCTTTCATAGTGGTCCAGCCCAACATCAACAGAATAGGGGATAGGATGATTCCACCACCAATTCCTATCAATCCGGAAAAGAAACCGATCAACAAACCCAAAAGAGGAGCCATCCACCATTTTTGATCAACTGAATTGCCTTCATTGATAGGGAAGACATTCAGAAATCTCAGGATAGGGAAGAAAAGCAAAATGCCTAAAATCCTTTTGTATAGAATGGTATCCACCAAAATTGAACCGCCAAGATAAGCTGCGGGTATGGAAAAAATGATCAGGGAAAGAAACAGTCTATTTGGGAAAACTACAGTCTTTCTGAATCCGAGAAAGGCCATCATGGACACAAACATATTCATGATAAGTGCAGTGGGGCGGATCTGCTCGGGTGCAAAGTTCAACAAAGCCAATACCATCAGATAACTGCTGGCACCTCCATGACCCACTGAAGCATATAAAAATGCCACCAAAGGAAGGATCAGATATAAAAAAAGATCGCTCAGCTCCAATCCCATATCTTACCAAAAATAAATTTTCACGGGATCGCCTGTTTTAGAAAGGTGTCCTAAGTTTTGTTCGAAGTAACTCATCTGCCTTCTCCGGATTCAAGCCTTCCTCGTCCCATACTTTATTGGCCGATTCAATGGATTTTTTGGCAAAAAAGTCCGCAAGCATGTCCTTTATTTGAACAAGGTCTTCCTCACTCAATTGATGCGAAAAGGCCTTGAGCAGTTCGAGCTGTAAATTTGACAATGGTCTTTCTAATGTCTCCATACGCTTTCCTGATTGAATTTCTTTCCAATATAACATTTTTTGTAGTAAATGGCTCATGAGAGCGTTGAGTTCCCTTTCGCCATAAATCACCAATCCGTCTCTTGATGTCCCACCGACTTTTGGCTTACCATCCGTATACAGGGACTAATGCTCCTGCTTGCAGGGATTCTGTTTCTTCTCCTATCTCTGCTATGCAATTTGCAGTTCCATATGAAATCAGATTAAAAGATTCCTGTCCCGGCAGGATGTGTACTGAGCCATTTTCTAATTTTGCTTTGAGGAAGAGTGTGATTCCTGGTTTTTTGATGAAATCATATACCAATGGGAAACTTCCGAAAGGTTCCCAAACATTTGTTTTGCCCATCCAAGCCATCAGACAGGGCTTGACATATTGGTTGAAACAGGTGAGGGTGGAGGCCGGATTTCCGGGTAAGGCAAAGATCCATTGGTTTTCTCTTTGGCCTACAAAAAGCGGTTTGCCGGGCTTTTGCCTGATTTTGTAGAAAAGTTCTTTTACTCCTGCTTTTTCCAGACTCCCTTTCACAAAATCATAATCACCTACCGAAATGCCACCGGAAATCAGGACTACATCGTATTTTTCAAGAAAACGATCAATGGTTTCCTGCAATTTGGCTGGTTCATCCAAGGCCGTGGCCAATTCAATTTCATCGACTCCCAACTGTTTGAGATAGGTTTTGAGAACAGGGCCATTGGAATTATAAACTTTGCCAAAACTCAGGGGTTTACCGATTTCCTCTAACTCATCCCCTGTCAGAATGATTCCTAGCGTGGGTTTGGAGAAAACCCGGGCTTCATGAAGGCCAACCGAAGACAGCAAACCGATCATTCCCGGAGTTATTTCGGAACCTTTTAAGGCTATGATATCGCCAACTTTATTTTGGGCTCCCTGAGACCTGAGGTTGGATCCTTTTTCAAATTTATCTATCTCAAATGAAAATGTATCTCCGTCTATTTTCACCCATTCCTGAGGGATAATGGTATCTGCACCTTTAGGAACAGGGGCTCCTGTAAAAATCCGAATGGCTTCATTTTCACCCAATACAAAATCCTCCAATTCCCCCGCCCTGATTTTAGTCTCAGGCCTCAACTTCCTCTTGTTTTCCCCATCCTTCCAGGCAATGGCATAGCCGTCCATCGCTGAGTTGTCAAAAAATGGGATGTCATAATCCGAAGGAATATCCTCCGCCAAAAACATCCCCAAGGACTCCTCTAAAGGCATGTAAACGGATGAACCCTGAATGATATGTTTTGATAAAATCTCTTTGGCTTCTGTTACGGATATCATAATGGTCTTTGATAGTTTCCAATTAAAAAAAATCGGGAATCAACCTCCTATTTTGATCATACTGCGGTTTTCGATTTTATCGGCATCGGCCTTTTCGTAATCCTGGGTAAACTGTCCGCCCAGGATGGCATGTTTCCTAAAAATAGAAAGTTTGATCAGGGGAAGTATATCTTCACCTTTTCTTAAGGTTCCCAATAGGTCCATTTCTTCTTTTCCAAAAAGGCAGTTTTTCATCTTGCCGTCCGCAGTGATTCTCATCCGGTTGCAGGTACCGCAAAAATGCTCACTCATGGTGGTGATAAAAGCAAAGGTGCCTTGATGGCCTATAGCTTTGAATTTTTTGGCAGTATCGTGTTTTTCGTCCACCAATTTGACGGTATCAAATTCAGTCTGTACCGTTTCCAGCATTTGGCGGGCAGTGATTACTTTATCACTTTTCCAGTGAT
Organism: Aquiflexum sp.; assembly: GCF_041749095.1. Classification (GTDB taxonomy): domain Bacteria; phylum Bacteroidota; class Bacteroidia; order Cytophagales; family Cyclobacteriaceae; genus Aquiflexum. The sequence goes on from NZ_JBGTCA010000492.1 coordinate 14,503, forward strand.
TTCCGGTGAAAGGCATGAATTCAATAAAGCGTACGTGCAGTGGTAATTTTTCGGTGATTTTTACAAATCCCAAAAGTTCTTTTTCAATGATCCCATTGAGGGCCACTGCATTGATTTTGACACGAAAGCCATGGTCCAACAGCAACAGGATATTATCCCAAACTTGTTGGAACTGATTTCTTTTGGTCAGTTTGAAAAAAGTCTCCGGATCCAAAGTATCCAGGCTGACATTCAAGGAACGGATGCCGGCTTCTTTGAACAGCTCCAAATGCTTGTGCACCAATACCCCGTTGGTAGTCAGGGTCAGTTCAACGGGAAGTTTGGCTAACCTTCGGACAATCTCGGGAAACTCTTTCCTCACCAATGGTTCTCCACCGGTCAGTCTGATTTTGTTGACCCCCAAACCCACAAATGTCCTGGCAATGGTCTCAATTTCATCAACAGACATCAAATTCGAATTGGGCATGCATTCGATCTCCTCATTGGGCATACAATAGGCACAGCGGAAATTACAACTGTCGGTCAGCGATATCCGGAGGTAATTGTGAATCCTTTGATGTTGGTCTATGAGCATTTATTCCTGCTTGGATGAATAACAAAGATGCCTATTAAATGAAAGAAATGAAAGGATAATCTGTTGTATGGAATGGAAGTTGGAAGTCCGAAGTCCGAAGAAGTCCATCATCCAAGGTTAACTATCTCTTTGATTGAGGCGGAATATTGGTGAATTTCTGTAATTTTCCAATAACAGATTGGGTATTAGTTTAATATTTGACGCATTCAAATCCTTGTTCCCCATTCAGTTATCGGAACATTTAAATTTTGTTATATTATTTTTAGTTTTGGGATAACCAACCATAACCTGGGAGGTTAGACTTCCAACCTAAACCGTTCATAAGTAAATGAAATCCATCAAAACCATATTCATCTTGTTGATCTTATCCCACAATATTCAAGTAATTTATGCCATTGACCCGGATAGAGAATATATCCGCACTCCAACAGATTTAGGTCTCGATTACGAATCTTTGGTTGTGCGAACAGGCGATTGCTATGATATCAATACCTGGATCTATACAGCTGATGTAGAGAAGGACAATGGTAGACTGCTGATCTTGGCTTACCCTGATGCCGGCAATATGTCCTATTTCGTTTATCATGCTGCAATTTTTGCGAGCCAGGGATATACTGTGGTTACGTTTGATTACCGTGGATTTGGAAAAAGTTCTGACTTCGAGATTGTCAAGGATAGCTTGTATTATAATGAATTTGCTACCGATTTAGTTGCCGTTACAGAAGAAGTCGAACATAAATTCAAAAATAAGCGAATTGGTATTTGGGCAATGTCCATGGGAACAATTATAGCAGTGAAAGCACTGGGTTCATTGGAAGGAAAGGTAGATTTTTTGGTGACAGAAGGTTTTGTCTCTGACACATCCCTTATTGTTGAAAGGACATTTGCAAATAAGGGCAAAATCCTAAGCCTTCCAGAGAAAAGTAGTGCTTACTTAAGCGATCTTAAAAAGATCAACATTCCCACGATAATATTTGCTGCGAGTAAAGATAAAATGACCACATACGAAGATGCAATAGGTGTGAAAAAAACCATATCCGCAAATTGTGAAGTAGTTAGATTCGAAGGTGAGCATCTGGGAGGTTTTAATTCAGGGGATGAAGAATGGGGAGAATATTATATTGGTAAAATTAACCGATTTATAAAGGAAGCTTTTGGTTAATTTGTGAAATGGCGTTATTAAAGAGTTTTTCAATTAGATTTTTCGGAATTATATGAAAAATATCCTTCGGACAGAAAGACTTATAATCAGGAAATTGAATCTAGAAGATTGCACCTTTATAGTGAAACTGTTGAATAGCCCCGGTTGGCTAAGGTATATTGGCGATAGGGAAGTGAAGACAAAGACGGACGCAATAATTTATCTTCAAAACGGCCCTCTGCTCAGTTATGAAAAATATGGATATGGGCTATATCTAGTCGGTTTAATTGAGACAGGGAATCCTATTGGCATGTGTGGCATTCTCAAAAGAGACAGTCTAGAGCATCCTGATTTGGGTTTTGCCTTCTTACCTGAATTTATTGGAAAAGGATTTGCTTATGAGGCAGCCAAAGGGGTTGTACAATTTGCAAGAGAACAGCTCAAAATCAAAAATTTATTGGCTATCACACTTCCTGAAAACTCATCATCTATCAAACTTTTGGAAAAATTAGGAATGAAATACGAGGGTGTAGTCAAATCACCTGATGGGAAGGAAAACCTGAATCTTTACAAATTGGAATTGAAGAATGATTAATGTTTGTTTTTAGATTTATGGAACGCAGATGACGCTGATTGGGCTGATGCACACAGATAAAAAATCAGTGGAAATCAGCTTGATCAGTGTCATCCGCGATCTATAAAATGATTCTACAGAATCTCATGAATATTAACTGATCAAGGAAGTTCGATTTCCTTTCAGTGATTTTATCCCCTCTTTTTCAAATCTGGTTTCTTTGACCAAGGGCTTCTCTTTGATCAGAGGTTTCAGGATATTTTCCCATTTTTTGGCCAATGGCCATTCCCCATCTAGGTCTGATAATTTATCGCAATCATAGATTTCCAACTCATGCAATCCGTCGATAGAGTCTATTTGGATTGCCAAATGGTCCAAGACCTGTTTTTTTTCTTTTCCATTGCTTATTTCATGTTCCGTTTTTTGGAGAGAAATTTTATGGGCCTTTTGGAGGTCTATGATCTTTGTTTCTGATGGTGTTCCATAATAAACATAGATGAGCTTTTTATTTTTGATATCGAGACCCAAACCATATAAACCCCTCCAATGATCTTCATGATCAAAGTGAAGTTGAGAAGATTGACGGATTTTGTCAAGAAACTCTTGTTGGGATTTCAGTTTGAGTTTCTGTTTTCTGCTGTAATAATATAGTGGCCAAATAAAAGCCAACAATGCAATCAGGGATATACCCAATGACGCAGGATCAATGTCTAACATGATGTAATTGTAAATTTGTGGATGTAAAAGGAAGAATTTGGGAGAACCGAAAATTATCGGTAATCCATAAATCAGCTCAAAGGAGAAATTGTACCTTTTGCTACTTTTTCAAATCATTTACAGGAAAAAATGGAATGGGTATAGGAGCTTTTGAACATCGAAAAATCTCACTTGCTTTTTAAACCAATCCAATCGAAGCGTATTACTCTCCAAAATTCCGGAGTGTTCTTTAGGAAGCAGGAACAAACCGGCATCTCCCAAACTTTTTACTTTAATGGAAGGGATAAGGATTTTTTCAGATGAGGTTTCTAAGAAAAAATTGAAATCACCATCAACCTGAGAATCGCTGAGAATGTCCTGCTCAAAAGACTGCAACTTATCCGCATGACCGGAAAAGCCACTTAATACACTGTTTGATCCAATGACCAAAATCAGTAGTATGGATAAGGAGTTGAAGAGGCTTTTCATTTAACTTTTGAGAATCTGTCAATAGAGAACAAATATCATTTTTATTTTGCTCAAAATGTGATCCAATTATTAATTTATTTTCAACAAAATGTTTAAATGATTCAAACAAACACTTTCTTTGCTTCAATATCTACCAGCTTATGATTATCTCCATCATTTTACTCCTTATAGGATTTGTGCTTTTGGTTTATGGTGCCGAAAAATTGGTGGATGCTGCATCGGCTTTAGCCGCAAATTTTGGGATTCCCAATATTGTCATAGGCTTGACGATTGTAGCATTTGGTACTTCCGCCCCGGAGTTGGTGGTCAATATTTTTGCCGCAGTCAGTGGTTCATCCGAAATGGTGATGGGCAATGTTCTGGGAAGTAATATTTTCAATGTGCTTGGGATTTTGGGGATTTCGGCTCTGATTTATCCGCTTACTGTCAAATCAAATACAACTTGGATAGAAATACCATTGAGTTTGTTGGCAGCCGTGCTGATTTGGATTTTGGCAAATGACATGCTTTTGGATTATCAGGTTGGCAATTTGATATCCAGGTCTGAAGGTTTGGTATTGATCTTGTTTTTTGCGGTTTTTTTGGTTTACAACATTACGGTTTCGAATAGCTCCCAAGAGACGGGAGAAACGATTGAAATTCCGTTGGGTTACACCACGACAAAGTCCGTCCTTTGGATTGTGGTTGGATTGGCAGGGTTGATAATCGGAGGAAAATTGATAGTGGACAACGCCGTTGAAATAGCCAAGATATTCGGAATGTCGGAAAGGTTGATTGGTCTGACCATTGTTTCTATTGGCACTTCCCTGCCAGAGTTGGCCACTTCTGTAGCAGCAGTCAGGAAGAAGAAAGTAGATATAGCCATAGGCAATGTGGTGGGTTCCAATATTTTTAACACCTTTTTGATTTTGGGCCTTTCATCCATCATCATGCCGGTAGAAGTCAATCAGGCCAGTAATCTCGATATCCTCGCCAATATTGTGGCAGGGCTGTTATTGTTCCTGTTTATTTTTACGGGAAAAGGTAGGGCACTTGAAAGATGGGAGGGAGGTATTCTTTTGGCTTTATATATTGGCTATTTGGTGCTTTTGGTATTCACTTGATATGTATTCCGACTTTCTTTCGACCAGAGAGATTTAATCTTGTTTATTCCAGATTTAGATATTTGTGGATGATATGTTCCGATTTTTTCGGGATTAGACTTCCTTTGATAGTTATTCTCTGAGGTATTTTAGATCTGATCTAAATGATATTCTACATCTTTTTGCTATAATGTCATTTACACAAAAAGACTCAGCCAGCCAAAAACAAACCCCAAAAACCCTCCTACAATCAGCTCGAAAAGGCTGTGTCTTTTCATCTCCAATCTTGACCAGGATATCAGTAAAGCCAAAACCAATAAAATTATTCCAGGCCATAAGCCTATACTGAAAACAGATACAGCAATATAAAATGCTATCCCCGCATGCATGGAAGCTTTTAATCGAAGGTTGATCAATGCCATCAACAAGACCATTGCAAAAAATAATAGAGACTTTGAAATCACCTCTTTTGGAAAGTCAAATACCCAAAAAACCAAAAGCAAAACAATAAATAAAGTGATGGCAAAGGGATAAAACCCTTTTCGTTGTTGCTGGTCTGAAACATCAAAATTGGTATAAGTTCCTTTTTTGGTTTTTCTCCAATTATTTAAAACGATAGGTACAGTAATAAGGCAAATAACTGAAAGAGAAACTGCCATTGCAGTTTGATTGGGCAGGTTGTGAAAACTCATCAATATCACATACAAGCTTCCCAAAAGTAGCGGATGGCCAATGATTGAAATGGTTCTAGCCAATTTCATTGTTTTCTTCCTTATTGTGGGATTGCAGGCTCAATAAGGTCCCAAAGGTTTCCATACAAATCTTTGAAAACCGCAACTTTTCCAAAGGTCTCTACGCTTTTTTCTCTGAAAATCCTGATCTCTTGGTCAAGGAGGTTTTGGTAGTCTCTATCAAAATTATCGGTATATAGGAATAGAAATACCCGGCCCCCACTTTGATTGCCCACTGCTTTTTCTTGTTCTTTCCCAACTGCTTTTGCCAACAAGATGTCACAGTTGCCTTCCTGATGCCCCGGAGGGGCGATTCTTACCCACCTTTTGGTTTCAGACATAGCTGTGTCTTCCAAAAGTTCAAATTGTAGTTTCTGGGTATAAAATTCAATGGACTCATCATAATCTCTGACCACCAAGGAAATTCTTGCAATGAATTGTTTCATTTTTTTCTAATAATGCTCAATCCAGTTAAAGTATAGTTTTCGTAAATCAATATAAGAAAACTATTATATGCATGTACTCAATTATGCCAGAAGATTGGACATCCATGTTAATTCTCGTCTGAGGACTGAAATGCCCGATATATCGGTCTTCCGACTTCGGTCTTCCGTCCCGATTGAAGAAGAATATAGGGTTACTGGCAAAGAAGCGTATATCCATAAACTATTATTATCTATCTCTAATTAAAACACTGTTTGCGGTTCAGTTTGTGGTTAATTTTTTGGACTTTCAGGTGACCCCTAGCGGGTCATCTGTTTTTATGGATCGACAAGAGTGTTTCTTTCGCCATCAATTCATAACCTTTGTCTGATGGATGTATGCCGTCCGAAGCCAATAGATCAGAATAAATCTCAAATTTGAAATTATTGAAATCCAAAATGGGTATTCTTTTCCCTAAAGATTTTAGTTCCTGGGTCAGGACACTCCTGTGCATGCCCAAGAAAAAACGCATTATTCCCGGGATTGAAGGGAAATGTTGCACAGTTGCGATGGATAGGATGATAATCTTTTTGACTGACTTTTGGTTTTGCAAAGAACACCAAGCTTTCCGAAAAAGCCTGGTGTTTGATGAATTACAAAACAAGAAATTAAGTGGTGTTGAATAGGCCTTTAACCCCCGGATTTTTTGGCTTTATAACCTTCCTGAAGTAAAATCTGCAAAACCTTATCCCGATGGTCTCCTTGGACAAGTATTTCCCCATCTTTGGCACTGCCACCCACTCCACATTTGCTTTTCAGAAGTTTACCGAGTTCTTTAAGGTCATCTTCCTTACCAATAAAGCCATCAACCAACGTCACTTGTTTGCCACCTCTAGACTTTTTATCCAGCATGACTTTGAGGTTTTGTTGTTGGACAGGAAGGGTGTTGGCTTCGGCATCACCATCAAAATCATAATTGAAATCTCCCCGGGTCGAATAAACAACCCCATCCCTTTTCTTCCAATCGTTATTCTTGTTTTTTGACATATTATTTTTTTGCTTTCATAGTCCATACAGGCCTTTTGGCTGCATTGACCACATCCTCAGCGATACTGCCGCTCAAAAGATGCAAAAAGCCTGTTCTGCCATGAGTTGCCATGGCAATCATATCAGCTTTCATGTCTTCTGCATATTCCAAAATCCCATCTTCTTCCGAGGAACTGTTGTAAACCACCATTGAAGCGGCATCTAATTCATGATCTTTGACAAAGGATTGGATTTTTTGAAGGGATGACCTGGTGTTTTCAAAAATACTTGGTGTATTGATTTTCACCAGATGTAATTCAGCTTGAACGGTGCTGATGATAGCTTTGAGTCTGTTGATGACATCACCGGGGACTTCATTGAAATCACTGGCAAAAACTACTTTGTGGATATCCTTGGGTGATATAGGGCTTTTGATGGTGATAACCGGGCACGAGGCGTTTCTTACCACTTTTTCTGTGTTGCTGCCTATCAATACCTCTTCCAGTCCGGAAGAACCTTTACTTCCCATGATGACGATATCTGCATTGGCATCCGCTATTTCCTTTGATATGCCGGCAAAAGGATTTCCAAATACCATTTTGGTTTCGAATGAAAAACCTTGGTCTTTGAATTTGGATTCAAATTCAGCCATTTGTTTTTTTCTTTTTTCGACCAATTCAATCATGAAAATCTGGGATGCCTCATTACTGGATGCCATAACATCTCCCATACTGTTAAAACTCTGTGGTGTGGGGAGTTCTATTACATGGAAAAGTTTTAAGAGGTTTTTGGTCCTTTTTGCCATTTCGCGGGCAAATTCAAATGCATATTCAGCTTCTTTGGAAAAATCATAAGGTACGAGAATTGTTTTCATGTCTAAGGGTGTTTTATTGATTCAGTAAAATACAAAAAATACATCAATCCCATCAATAGCTTTCTGTTTTTATCAAAAAAATATTAAACCCACCCCAAAAGCCAATACCCATAGTAAAGTGGAAACTGCCATTTTCTTTAGATAAGGATCCAGTTCTTTTGAACTTGTTTTTTTACTTACTGCTTTACCCACTTTCAGCATCAGAGGGAGTACAATCAAGGCTAGCAAGCAACCCCAACTTTGATCTGCAAATGCAAACAGCAACAAAAATAAATTTCCTCCAATGATCAATATCCAATTGTAAACTACCGCTTTTTCCCGCCCTATTCTCACCGGAATTGATTTTTTTCCGGCATTAATGTCAGAGGAAATATCCCTGATATTATTGATGTTCAATACAGCCGTACTGAACATACCCAAAGAAACAGCAGGTAATAATACGGTGGGATCAAAGGAGAGACTATGAAGATAATAGGTGCCCGAAACCCCCAATAATCCAAAAAACAGAAATACAGAAATATCTCCAAATCCGGCATAGCCATAAGGTTTGTTGCCCGAGGTATAAGTGATGGCAGCAACTATGGCCGCTATACCAAGACTTAAAAACACAATGAACAGTTTCATGTCCTGAAGGGCAATATAAAGTAAAATCAGACCTGTGATAAGAGATAAAGCGGTAAAGAGAAAAATAGCTTTTTTCATCTCAGAAAAACTGAGTATTCCTGACTGTACCGCACGTATCGGACCTTCTCTTTCGGAACTGTCGGCGCCATGCACACTGTCTCCATAGTCATTGGCAAGATTGGAGAGCATTTGCAGAAATACAGTGGTCAAAGCTGCAAAAATCAGAACATCCGGCCGGAATGCCTGTTTGTGGGCGGCAAGGAATGTTCCAGCTAAAATACTTGATAAAGCCAATGGCAGTGTTCTCAATCTGAGGGCATGAAGCCAAGCTTCTTTTTTACTGGACAGGATAATCTCCACGGTTTGTTTTTTGGCAATGATAGTAAAAAGACCTGTCTCCTAAAAGAAAACAGGTCTGATCGGGACAAACAACTTTTTAAGCTTGAATTAATTTTATAATTTCTTCGTCCATTGGTTTGACTGATGAGGGGAAGAATTTAACCAATTCTCCATTTTCATTGATAAAATACTTACAAAAATTCCAGGAAGGCTCTTTATCGTTCCAACCGTTCATGTCCTTATCGGAAAGCCATCTGAAAAGGGGATCCTTGTCTGCACCTTTTACTGAAACTTTATCCATCATTTTGAAGGTGACTCCATAATTTTCAGAACAGAACTGCTTGATTTCTTCATTGGTACCTGGTTCCTGACCACCGAAATTGTTGGCAGGGAATCCGATGATGGTTACTTTGTCCCCATGTGCTTCATGCAGCTTTTGCAGATCTGCATATTGAGGCGTATAACCACATTTGGAGGCAACATTGACCAATAACAATTTTTGACCTTTGAACTTGGAGAAATCAACCAATTCTCCGTTGATGTCTTTCATTTTGAAATCATAAATTGATTTTTCCATAAGTAGTTGGTCCAAAGTGGTGATCTGACTGTTGTCAGATTTTTGTTTCTGAATACCGGAAGTGCAAGCAAACGCGATAATAGCGAATAGAAACAGGATTTTTCTCATAATTACATTCTATCTGGGACATTAATTCCTAATAACTTCATGCCTGCTTTGATTGTTTTGGCAGTCATGACAGAAAGTGCAATTCTAAATGATTGGACTTTTGGATCCGATTCATTAAAGATAGACAATTCTGCATAGAACCTGTTATATTCTTTTGCGATATCAAAAAGATATTGGGCCACTTGGGAAGGAGAGAATTCTTCTCCTGCCTGCCTGATTTTTTTCTCAAAGTCATTCAAAACCACAATCAGGTCTCTTTCTGCATCTTCAAGTTTATCTAATCCTTCATATCCCTTTGGGGAATAATCCACCCCGATCTGATCAGCTTTTCTCAATATGGACGATATTCTTGCATGGGAATATTGGATAAACGGTCCGGTGTTTCCCTGAAATTCTATTGATTCCTGTGGATTGAACAGCATTCTTTTTTTCGGGTCAACCTTGAGGAGGAAATATTTCAAAGCTCCCATTCCCAGTGTTTCGTACAATTCTGCGGCTTCTACTTCGGTGAATCCATCTATTTTCCCCAATTCTTTGGTGTGGGATTCTGCAGTGGAGATCATCTCGTTCATCAGGTCATCCGCATCCACTACGGTACCTTCCCTTGATTTCATTTTGCCTGTAGGAAGATCTACCATGCCATAAGATAGATGGTAAAGGCCATCGCCATAAGGTCTGCCAAGCTTCCGCATAATTTTGAACAGCACATCAAAGTGATAATCCTGTTCATTGCCTACGACATATACGGATTTGTCAAATTTGAAATCCCTGTATTTGAGTTCGCATGTACCCATATCCTGGGTGATGTACACAGAAGTCCCATCAGCCCTCAAAACCAGTTTTTCATCAAGCCCTTCTTCACTAAGGTCAACCCAGACGGATCCATTTTCTTTTTTAAAGAATATTCCTTTTTGAAGGCCTTCCTCCACAATGTCCTTGCCCAACAAATAGGTATCTGATTCATAATAAAACTGATCGAAATCAACCCCCATTTTCCTGTAAGTGGCATCGAAACCCTCATATACCCAATTGTTCATGGTTTTCCAAAGGCCAACAACTTCGCTGTCCCCAGCTTCCCATAATCGCAACATCTCTTGGGCCTCTACCATCAAAGCTGCATTTTTCTTAGCTTCCTCCTCTTTCGAGCCGTTTTCGATCAATTCGGCGATTTGCTTTTTATACTCCCTGTCAAAAATCACATAGTATTTTCCGGCCAGATGATCTCCTTTCAATCCACTCGATTGGGGAGTTTCTCCGTTGGCGAAATGCTTATAGGCAACCATGGATTTACAGATATGGATGCCACGGTCATTGACCAGGTTGGCCTTGATGACTTCGTAGCCATTTGCTTTTAGGATTTCCGCTACCGAATATCCCAAAAAATTGTTTCTGAGATGTCCAAGGTGGAGGGGCTTGTTGGTGTTGGGTGAAGAGTATTCCACCATTACTTTTTGTCCGTTTTTTGGAAGTCTTCCAAAATCCGCGTTTTTGGATAATTGGGCAAAAATATCCAGCCAGGAAGTTTCTTTGACAGAAATATTGAGAAAGCCCTTGACCACATTAAAACCCTTGACCACATCACAATGGGCAGTCAGGAATTCACCGATTTTGGTTCCGCTGACTTCAGGGTTGAGCTTGGTGACTTTCAAAAAAGGGAAAACCACAAATGTAAATGTACCTTCAAACTCCTTATTGGTAGGCTGAAGTGATATTTTATCGTCACTGACTTCGTGGTCAAACAGCTCGTTGAAAGCTTGTTGGATAGTTGTGGATATTTTTTGTTCTAAAGTCATTTAATAGATATGAGATATTAGATGTGAGACATGAGACAAAAGACTCCTCCGTGGTTGGGGAGACTTTTACGAGAAGTCCAAATTTAGACGGAATGAAGAAAGTTGCTCTACTTTAAGCCCTTTATATCGCTAATGTCATTATTTAAAATTTTTGCACCTCAGAAATTGTCCACTAATGATTTTGTGGTGGCTTCAAGGATATCGAAGGCATTTTCAGCCATCAGATTTTCGGTGTCCAAGGTAGGGTTTACTTCCACGATTTCCCAACAGCAGACCCTTTTGTCTTTGATCAGTTCCTCATTAAGCTGTAAAGCTTCTTCAACAGTCAACCCATCAGGAACCGGGGTTCCCGTACCGACAGAAATGGAAGAATCCAGACTATCCACATCAAATGAAATGTAAATCTGATCGCAGTCTTTAAGGATTTCCAAGGTTTCTTTGGCAATGGTTTTGATCCCTTTAGATCTCACTTCGGACGTAGGGAAGTTTTTGATTCCATGTTTTTGGATAATATGGTCTTCAGGCTCTTCTGTATCCCTAACTGAGATAAATACGATATCTTCCGGATTTAAATTAGGGGATTCTCCTCCTATTTTCTTGATTTTCTCCCAAAACTGAACGGTGTCTTCTGAAGGTTCATTTACCTGACATTCCTTGTTGTCGATCTGAAGGCACATAGCCAATGGCATTCCGTGCATATTCCCTGATGGGGTAGTGTAAGGTGTATGGAGGTCAGCATGTGCATCAATCCAGATGACGCCGAGACGTTTTTCAGGATGTGCTGCCTTGATTCCCATGATCGTACCTGCCGCAGTGGAATGGTCACCTGCCAGGACAATCGGGAATTTTTTGTCCAACCTTAACGATTCAATGCTGCTATATACATTTTTCAGCACATGGTAAACTCCGTCAATATATTTGGCATTGGAAAATTTATTGGCCCTGAACAGGAAATTGTTGGCGTCCTGCACATGGACCGGATCAAATTGACTGAAAAAATCAGATGTTTTGTCAAGACTTGCTATTTTGAGGGCATCAATGCCCAAACTTGCCCCTCTGGTACCAGCGGCGATTTCAGAGCGGACTTCTACTAGCTTAATATCTCTCATAAAATTATATCAATAGGGTTTATAATAATTCTTTGTTTTGGTGCCGCAAAAGTAGGGATTTGGGAGGGGAGAACCAAGGGGTTTGAAGGATGAAGGATGAGGGATGAAGGATGAAGGTGTCATGAGAACTTGATGGCTTGCCGTCATTGCGAGGAGCACTTCATTTTTACTTTCCAATATGGAGAACCCTTTATGCGACGTGGCAATCTCATGGGGTGAGTTAGAAGCTTGTAAAGTAAGCCAACCACAAGGATATGAGTGGACACACTCACATGGGCAACAACATCCAAACAACCTTAAAACCTTTTTCAACCATTGATAGGAAAGTCTTTTTGGATTGGGAATAATCTTGGTAAGTTTGGTGGTATTTTTATTTGATCGTAAGACAAACCACCGTGTTGAAATAATTAATAATGCTTGAGTCCAAATTGCCACATATAGGCACCACCATTTTTACAGTAATGTCCAAAATGGCGGCCGACCACAGTGCCATCAATCTTTCTCAGGGCTTTCCCGGCTTTGACTGCTATCCATATCTGAAAGATCTGGTCAGTAATTATATGGATAGCGGTCACAATCAATATGCTCCGATGAGTGGGGTGGAGGATTTGAAAAACCGGTTGGCAGAAAAAACCAAAACCGTACATGGAATCCAATTGAATGCGGAAGAGGAGATAACTATAGTTTCGGGAGCTACTGAAGCATTATATGCCGCAGTTACGGCCGTGGTCAGAAATGGAGATGAAGTAATTCTTTTGGAACCGGCCTATGACAGTTATGCGCCTTCTGTGGTGTTGAATGGTGGTGTTCCGGTTTATGTCTCTTTGGATTTGCCTGATTTTTCTGTTAACTGGGAAAAGGTAAAAGCTGCCATTACTGACAAAACAAGGCTGATCATGGTCAATACACCACATAATCCCTGCGGGTATGTATGGACACAGGAAGATCTGAATACTTTGGCAGACCTGATCAAAGACAGGGAGATTTACGTGGTCAGTGATGAGGTGTATGAGCAAATCACCTTTGACGGCCAAAAACATCTTTCTTTAATGACCCATCCATTGCTCAGGGAAAGGACTTTTGTATGCTGTTCTTTTGGCAAGACATTTCACATTACCGGTTGGAAATTGGGCTATTGTCTTGCACCAAAGAACCTAACAACGGAATTCAGAAAGATCCATCAGTTTCTGACCTTCAGCAGCTGTACCCCAATGCAGTATGCTTTGGCAGAATATATGACTGAGCCCTCCCGTTATATTTATCTGAATGATTTTTACCAAAAAAAGAGGGACTTTTTTTGTCAGGGGCTAAAAAACACACCATTTAAATTCACCCCGGCGCAAGGCAGTTTTTTTCAGTTGGTTTCTTATGGACATCTCTCAGATGAATCTGATTATGACCTTGCGGTCAGGATGACCAAGGAAATCGGTGTGGCGAGTATTCCGGTATCGGTTTTTTATCATGATCAAAAAGACCACAAATTGCTCAGGTTTTGTTTTGCAAAAAATGAAGATGTTCTCGAACAGGCCTTGGAATTGTTGTGCAGTCCTATTTTCTGATTTCAACCGATTTTGGTTAAAAGAATGACAATGGAATTGGCCTTCAGGTGATAGGATCCGTTGGCAAGAGGTTTTGCATGCTGCCAAAGGCAGATATCATCGGGTGATTCCAAGGAGGTATCTATCCATCTTCTCCAGGTTACTTTTTTGCCGTCCACTTCTTGGGGGACTTCAAAGGTCAGTTGTTTTCTGTAAGCATTGACCATATAGTGCATGGCCATCTTACCGCTCAGGGCATTGATGGTCATGGCAATGCTGTGTGAATTTTCGGACCAATCGGGCTGTTCGAGTTTGATTCCATGCCATTGAATGGTGGACTGGGTCAGAAATTCCCTTAAATTGAGGTTGAAATTTGCTTGGGCAGATTCCCTTTTCAGTCTTTTTTTGATCAGGATTTTTACAAATCTGAAAATGTCTTTATTTTTTTTGATAAGGTCCCAATCAAACCATGAAAGTTCGTTGTCCTGACAGTAGGCATTATTGTTGCCATTTTGGGTATGCAGGATTTCATCGCCCATCAACAGCATCGGGGCGCCAAGGGAGAGCATATTCAATGTCAAAAAGTTTTTTATCTGTCTTCTTCTAAGCTTAAGTATTTTTGGATTATCGGTAGGTCCTTCTACACCACAGTTCCAGCTTAGGTTTTCATTGTTGCCGTCTTGGTTGTATTCACCGTTGGCCTCATTGTGCTTCTTATTGTAAGAAACAAGGTCATGCAAGGTGAATCCATCATGGCAGGTAATAAAATTAATGCTTTGTTCCAATTCCCTTTCTTTGGCTTCATACATATCAGGACTTCCGATCATGCGGGTCACAAAAGCACCTACTTTTCCTTTGTCCCCTCTCATAAAGCTCCTGACATCATCCCGGAATCTTCCGTTCCACTCTTTCCAACTGTCTCCGGTAAAATTGCCAACCTGGTACAGACCTGCTGCATCCCATGCTTCCGCAATCAACTTGGTCCCGGCAAGAATTGGATCGGACTCAATGTCCCAAAGAATAGGTGGATTTTCAATAGGATTGCCTCTTTCATCTCTGGACAAAACAGAAGCAAGATCAAATCGAAATCCATCCACATGCATGTCCCTGACCCAAAAATGAAGACTTGAAAGAATCATTCTCCTCACAATGGACTGATTTGCATTGAGGGTATTTCCGGTACCTGTATAATTCTTGTACTTGGATCTGTCTTTTTCGAGGATATAGTAAACACTGTTGTCAATTCCTCTGAAAGTGCAGGTAGGACCCTCTTCATGATTTTCTGAAGTATGGTTGTAGACCACATCTAAAATCACCTCAATACCCGCTTTGTGCAAGGCTTTGACCATGTCCCGGAAATCATCCAAAACCTGGAGGGGGTTTTTTCCGGTGCTGTATCCCTGGTGGGGAGCAAAAAATGAAATAGGGCTGTAGCCCCAGTAATTTACCCTGCCTTCAGGTGCATCCTGTCTGTCAAATTGAAATATCGGAAGCAATTCCACTGCTGTGATACCCAATTCAACCAAGTACGGGATTTTCTCAATCAAGCCAAGAAATGTTCCTCTTTTACTTTTCTCCACGTCTGAATTGGCCATTTTGGTAAATCCTCCTACATGGAGTTCATAGATCACTGTCCGTGAAAAAGGTCTTCTAGGATGTTCATCTCCCTCCCAATCATATTTTTTAAGGTCAACCAATACACTTTTCATAGACCTGGCAGTGGAATCTCCGAAAACACTCAAGGCTTTGCGGTCATATCCATCAGGTATGGCTACAGATTTGGCATAAGGATCCAGAATCACTTTTGAAGCATCAAAACGATGACCTTTGGATGGCTCAAAAGGACCATGGATGCGATATCCATATAATTGACCCGGTTTTACACCTTCTACATATACATGCCAATACTTATAAGTCTTGTTGATGTTTGGATGCAATTTGATTGTTTGGATGGGTTCTATGTCTTCTGCTTTATCAAAAAACAATAACTCCACCCATTCCGCATTTTTGGAGAACAGACAAAAGTTGATTCCGTCTTCCATAAAGGAAGGACCAATGGGAAAACTCTGCCCAGGGCTATGCTTGTATTTCAATTTTCGGGGTGACATAGGGTGATATGTTCAACAAAGGAAAGGATAAATTGTTAAGAAACAAGGGATGTATTGTGGCTGTAAATAGTCCTAATGGTGTAAATTTTCTTTAAAAAGCATGAACTGCTTATTCGTTTGTTTATGAATCATTATATTGATTTTTTTAAGTAAACTTAATTTAAAAAAAAATATCCATGAAGTAATTGGAACGGCCTTTGAAAAAAAATCAATTGTGAAAAAAAGAGATTACGATGCGATAGTAGTGGGTTCAGGACCAAACGGATTGGCGGCAGCCATAAGGATGCAGCAGAAAGGATTGGCTGTGCTTTTGATTGAGGGTGCGGATACCCTGGGTGGAGGGATGCGGACAAAGGAATTGACCTTGCCCGGATTCCGTCACGATGTTTGTTCGGCTATCCACCCTTTGGCTGTTTCCTCGCCATTTTTACAAACCTTACCATTGGATAAGTTTGGACTAGAATGGATGGAACCTGAAGTCTTGGCTGCACATCCTTTTGACGATGGTACTGCTGCATATCTATATCACTCAATTGAGGAAACCGCAGGAGAATTGGGCAGTGATGAAAAAGCTTATCGTGATTTGATTCAGCCGATCGTCAGGGATTGGGAAAATCTGGCAGTGGATTTTTTGGCACCCTTGGGAATTCCCCGACATCCCATTTCTTTTGCCAAATTCGGCATCAAGGCTTTGAGATCTGCCAATGGACTGGCCAGATCAATTTTCAAAACCGAAAAAGCCAAAGGGCTATGGGCCGGTATGGCTGCCCATTCGATCCAGCCTTTGGACAAACTCACCACTTCCGCTGTGGCACTTGTGCTGTTGGCTTCAGGACACCACCGGTCCTGGCCAATTCCCAAGATGGGTTCCCAGTCTATAGCCAATGCCATGTCAGCCTTTTTTAAATCCCTGGGAGGTGAAGTACAGATCGGTTTTTATGTCAGGCATTTAAATGAATTGCCAAAAGCCAAAGCTTATTTGTTTGATGTTACGCCCAAGCAACTGATGGAGATAGCCGGGGAAAAATTTTCCAGGCTGTACAGGTGGCAGTTAAACAGGTTCAATTATGGGATGGGGGTGTTCAAAATTGATTGGGCATTAAAGGAAACCATCCCATTTTCTGCCGAAAAAGCCAGATTGGCCGGGACGGTACATCTTGGAAACACTTTACAGGAAATAACAAAATCCGAAAAAGAAATTTGGGAAGGCAAGCATCCGGATCATCCTTATGTACTGCTCGCCCAGCAAAGTATTATAGACAAAAGCAGGGCACCTGAGGGAAAGCATACGGCATGGGCTTACTGCCATGTGCCCAATGGTTCCAGGCAGGACATGACGGCAATAATTGAAGCCCAGGTCGAAAGATTTGCTCCTGGATTCAGGGATATAATTATTGGAACAAGCACCATGAATGCTATGGAGATGCAAGATTATAACCCTAACTATATCGGGGGCGATATCAATGGAGGTGCCATGGATATTACCCAGCTTTTCAACAGGCCGGCACTGAGGTGGTCCCCATACCGGACTTCCTCTAATAGAATTTATATCTGTTCGTCATCCACCCCACCCGGTGGAGGGGTACATGGGATGTGTGGATTTCATGCCGCCGAAAGGGCAATTAAGGACCTGTTTCGTTAAGTTGAAAGACCTACCGGACGGATGGCAAAGTGTAATTCAAGAGAGGTATTTTTAAAAATGCCGATATAACTGATTGATTTTTATGGTTTTTAGTAGAAAAATACCCTGTTTACGGGATTGTTTAAAGATCTTTTGGTTATTAAATTTGGTTAGTTCTTAGTATTTTCCGGGTTTTTAAATTTTTATTTTTATGTACATCGAGAGAAAACATTGTGAATACTGCGGCAAATTGGTTCATGGTAGATCAGATAAAAAATTTTGTGATGATTACTGTAGAAGCAGTTTCAATAATGAAAGACGGGTATTTGATTCCAAAGGAATGAGAAATATCATCAACACCCTCAAATTGAACAGGAACATCCTCGAAAGTATAGTTGCAGGGGGTGTTGAAAAGGTCAAGGTACCAAAGGAAAAACTGGTCAGGTTGGGCTATAATTTCAAATACCATACACACATCTTTACCGATTGGAAAGGGAATTTTTATACCTATAGTTTTGATTATGGATTCCTGCAATTGGAAAACGAATGGTTGTTGGTGCTTCGGGATATCAAAGAACTAAACTATAATGGTGAAACCTGAGAGGAGTTATTTTCATCATTATTTTGTTAAAAAAGAAAGTAAATTACAGCGAACTAAATTGTGTAATTTGCACCTCATTTTGAAACAAACAAATGGCTTCTCCTGGATTACAAGTACCTGATTTATATGAAGAAATTGCATTTGCAGAACTTACTGCATGGCTGTATAAAACCAAGCAAAAACCATCCATTCTTAATAGAATTACAAAAAGTACACAAAGAGGAATAAATAATCTGATACCAGAGAAAATCCATAAAGTAATTACCTATGCCATCGAAAAGATGGTGAAGGGCGTATTGTTTGGGACAAAGTTTATTACCCCTAGACCAATGCATGAACATCGCTTGGAGTTGAGGGAGTTGAAGGTCAGGAAAATCATAAAGATTTATAGAAATTCAGCATCTGCTGAAGGTGCCATTACCGGTGCAGGTGGGATTTTGATGGGATTTGCTGATTTTCCCGCTTTTTTGACCATAAAAATGAAAATGCTTTTTGAGATAGCAGCGGCATATGGTTACGATGTCAAAAGGCTGGATGAAAGATTGTTTTTACTGCACATTTTCAAATTGACCTTTTCAAGTCAGGAAACCAGAAAAAAGACCGTCGCAATCATTGAAAACTGGCATGAATATGTAAAGATAATCCCAACCAATGTAGAAGAATTTGATTGGAGGGAATTTCAATTGGAATATAGGGATTATATGGATCTGGCAAAACTTGCCCAATTGATTCCAATCGTTGGGGCAGGAGTAGGGGCAGTTGCCAATTATAGTCTGGCCAGCAAACTTGGAAATACAGCAATGCAGTGTTTTAGGCTAAGGTATTTCGGATATAAAATTTGAGGTTACTGGTAATTTTCAAGATTTTATGCTGTTTTCTTCTAAATTTCTAATATGTTTATCACCAAATTCTATGTTTGAAATCAAATTCCTAGAATTTATGAAATCTCCCGATTTGGTATATTTTTAGTCCCAATTATATTTTGCTGATTTTTTTGCGTTATTTTTGAAATGGTTTGGCTAAATAGGTAAATGAAAGGTTAAACTGATATATCCTTGGAATCAAATAAAGAAATAACATTTATTACAGGAAATTAGATGGTCAGTCCACAAACTGAAGTAAGATGGGTAGGTGAAATTAGGTTTTTTTAAAAAAAATCTTTCGAAAAACTTAAAATCAAAAAAAATATATTTAATTTTGTCTCATTAAAACTGTATTTTGTTAAATTAAAAATGTATCTCATGTTAAAAAGTTCTAAATTATTTATTCTCGCTATTTCATTAATGTTTTGTTTTTCTTTAGTATTCTCATCTTGCATTAAGGAAGAAGACCCTAAAGAGGTAATAGTTGGAGAGCCTTTTGGAGGAGGCGTTGTAGGTCATATTTTCCAGCCAGGTGACCCGGGATTTGTCTCAGGTGAGACACATGGAATTATTATTGCGCCAGTTGAACAGGTATTTGAATCTCAATGGGGATGTCAAGGTTCAGCTGTAACGGGTACTTCAACAGAAGTAGGGTTTGGAAGGATCAATACTGAAAAAGTATTGGCTTTCCATGATGCATTGCCTAATTTTTACACAAATCCAACTCAATGTCACCCTAATAATGATGGAACGGTTGCTGCAAGATTGACCCTTAATTTTGCATCAGGAGGATTTAATGATTGGTTTATGCCAAGTTTGAAAGAAATGGATTTCTTGTATCAAAACAGGGATAAAATTGGAGGGTTTTCAACCGTGGAATATTGGAGTTCTTGTGAGTCCAATGCGACAAATGCCTGTGTAATGTCCTTTATTACTGGGGAGCAGCTTTCCAAACCCAAAAGTGAAGTAAGAAGAGTTAGGGTTATCAGGTTTTTTTAAGGTTTTTTACCAAAAAAATTAAGAGGGTCATGAAATTCAGTTTCATGACCCTCTTAATTTTTTGTCAAAAATCTGTTCCTTTTTTGCCTAGATCTAAATCTTCCATCCAGATATTTCGATAGAGGACATTGTATCCCTCAGCCTGTAATTTAATTCCTCCGGGTCGATCGGTGATTCCTTTTCCATCATCATTTCCACCATCCTGACCCGAATTAGGTCCCCCCCACACCTGACTGATTTCCTTGTCTTCGTGAATTTTGATTCCATTGAAGTAAATGGTGACCCTGGCTTTTTCAGTTAATTTACCGTTTTCAAATCGGGCAGCTTTGAACAGGAAGTCATAAGCATTCCATTTCCCAACGCCATTGTAAGCTTCTACTTTTGGTAAATGCTCATTGATAATGGCTGCCATGCCATGCATTCCATAATCTCCATCGAGGATCTGAATTTCATAGCGGTTTTGTAAATAAACACCGGAGTTACCACCTTCTTCCTGAACCAAAAATTCAACATGTAACCTAAAGTCTCTAAATTCTTCTTTGGTTACAATATCAGCTGCCCCGTATAGACCTCCTGCTGCAGCAGAATCGTTACTGTTCAGAACTGTGCCCTTATCTACGGGATCTTTTACAATTTCCCATTTGATGGGAAGCTGGGCTTTGAATCTTGGACCTTCCCAATAAGTCCAGTTTTTATC
The DNA here is from genome assembly GCF_041749095.1 of Aquiflexum sp. GTDB lineage: Bacteria > Bacteroidota > Bacteroidia > Cytophagales > Cyclobacteriaceae > Aquiflexum. The sequence goes on from NZ_JBGTCA010000492.1 coordinate 35,090, forward strand.
CAACATTTTTTTACTTCCATCGAAAAGCATTTTTGCCTCCTTTGGTTTTTTGGCACCTACACCAACTTGGGAGAAGCATAAGAAGGGAATTGCCAGCAGAATGATAGTTAGTAATGATTTTAGTGAGACGTTCATAGTATTTGATTTTGGGTTTGATAGATAAATTTAGTTAGGATTTCCTGGTTATTTTGAATGATTTTATCCTGAATTTTTTAAACAAAAGATCTTTATCTTGCTTTCAATTATCAATTAGATCATTACATGATAAAGGTAAAGTTACTCCCATTTATTTGTTTTTCCTTTTTGATTTTCTTTTCCTGCCAAAATCAGGAACGATCAGATAATATTAGCATTGATGACCATCAATCAGAAGTTGAGGATTGGTATTCTAAAAGGGTTACTTCCTTAAAATCAGAAGAGGGATGGCTTAATTTAATTGGGTTGTTTTGGTTGGAAGAAGGAGAGAATTCTTTTGGGTCAGACCCAAAATCAGATTTAAATCTTGAATCAGAGATTTCCCCTATTTCATTGGGGATTTTTGAACTGGAAGAAGGTAAGGTTTTTTTTGCCCCCAAAACAGGTGGCATAAAAACCCAAGAAATGGAATTGGAGGAAAGAACCTTGATTTTTGATTCTGTAAGTAAGGTGTCTTACAAACTTGCCTATCAAAGCCTGAGATGGAATGTCATCAATAGACTTGATGCTTATGGTGTGCGGGTAAGGGATTTGGAAGCTAAGGCGGTTACCGAATTTGAAGGGATAGAAAGATACCCTGTTTCTTTGGACTGGCGATTGGAGGCTAAATATATTCCTTACGAACCTGTGAAGCATATAGCCATTACCAATGTATTGGGGCAGACTAGCCAAAATCCCTGTCATGGTTATGTGGAATTTGAAAAAGACGGCAAAAAATATCAGATCGATGCTTTAGAAGAGGGCGATGAGTTGTTTTTGATTTTTGCGGATGGCACAAGTGGGGGAGATACCTATGGTGGAGGACGGTACATCTATGTTCAAACCCCCAAACCTAATGGGATCACCATATTGGATTTCAACAAAGCCTATAATCCCCCTTGTGTTTTTACCCCGTATGCAACCTGTCCCTTACCGCCAAGACAAAATATATTGGATCTTGAGATTACTGCAGGTGAAAGGAATTTCGGAGAACACTGAAATTAAAGGATGAAGGTTGAATTATAAAGGATGAGCGAGGTTTGTGTACAAATTAAGGCGTGGGAACAAGTTGTACCAAGTACCATGAACAAATTACCAAGAACAAAGATGCGAGAACCGAGATGCCAGTATCAAGATGCGAGAACCGAGCTTGCCCCGAGTATACCAATTACTTAAATCTGAGTAGCCGTCATGCTGACGCAGGAAGCATCTCTCGAGGATCAGGAAAAGGATGATTTTGACCCAAAAGGTTAAACATTTTTCCAGTAATTCAACCGTTAATTGTACCGCTGGAGATCCCTCGTGCCTACCAATAACATAAATCGGAGCGGCAGTCATGCTGACGCAGGAAGCATCTCACGAGGTTCAGGAAATGATAAATTTGAACATAAATAGGACCTCAGGAGATTCCTCGTACCTACCAATGACAGATTTAGAAATGATGGTTTAGAACTATGAATAGCATTCAAATCTTGTAAATGACTTGGCCTTGTCACCTCGACGTCAGGAGAGGTCTGCAGCCCGATTTGATGTCATTACCTTTTCTGAACATTTACAAAATGTTGGGGTCTCGGCGCTTGCCTGCCGTAGGTAGGAGAAACTTGATGTCATTACCTATTCTGAACATTTACAAAATGTTAAGGACTCGGGGAAGTAAAATCAAGACTCTTAAATTTCAATGGAAAATTTACCTTCTAGTGAATTCAAAAAAAAGTCGAAAATGAAAAAACAGCATCTCCCAACCAAAGTCTGCCCTGTCTGTAACCGTCCTTTTGCTTGGAGGAAAAAGTGGGAGAAGAATTGGGAAAATGTTAAGTACTGCTCAAAAAAATGTGCAGGAAAAAATCTCTGAGTAGCCCAATTGGCGTTTTTTCCAATTGGGCTACTCAGAGATTTTTAATCAATATTCAAAATCGCAACTAAGATCGGTAGTGCCGATGGGTGCGCCATCGGGGATGGTCAATTCCGCCGGGATGCTGAATTCTTCTTTTTGGTTGATGAAGTTATGGATTTTGTCGGCCAGGAATCTATGGAAATCTTCGTTTGTTGATTTTACATACAAGGATTTGGAAGCATCGATTTTAGTTTTTGAATCTTTGCTACCATACAAATAGGCGATTTCTTTGAGTTTGTTTCTACTGATGGCCTTGACAGAGGCTGTTGCTTTAGGGTCTTTTGACAGGTTGATGAGATGGTCTGTCAATTTGTTTTGAATCATCAGGTTGATTTCTCCCTTGTAGGTCCCGTCAAAATCACTTCCAAAAACCTGCTTGGTAGTCCTGTCCAAAACCTCTGTAAAAGAAGGCAAAGCATTGTCAAATAACTTTTGTTGGTGCAACCTGTTTGCCCTTCCTGCTTCAAACATAAACCCGAAAGTCATGTCAACAATATTTTCTCCGGGAGCTAAAGGATCAAAATTCAATCCGTTTCTGGAAGGGAATGTCTCCCTATTTCGGGAATAACCCATTGGACGGGGTGGAATCCTGTCTATGATTTGGTTGGGGACTGCCAATTGGATGGGTTGAATCGTGAATAACAGGGCATCCATAGCGGCATTTTGCTTTGAAGCTTCCAATCTGGATTGGACTCTTTGGTTGTCACCTTTTATCTTATAGGTATAATCCAACCCTCCCAAAAGCTTGCTTGTGGCTTCTATCTGATATCGGTGCATTAAAAACAGAGGTACAAGAACTTCTTCCATCAAGGCCTCAGGTTGGTTGTCTTCAATGGCATTCAGCCCAAAAGTCTCCAGTTTTTTGGACCGCATTTCCAACATTCTCATCAATTCAGCAGGAGCGGATTCGCCATTGTCCCAAAGATGGGAAGTAGGATGACTGCCGCTTGGATGTCTGGAGTCTGTATCTGAAATAAATGTGTGGCCCGCCGCATAGGTGTCTTCAAGCAGTTTTTTTAAATGTTCCTCCTCTGTTTTACCTTCAGGCACAGTCTCATAACCATACCTGACGGCCCATTTGTCCCAATCCCCGATTTTATCATCATAGGCATCACTCAGGTCGATATTACCATTTGCATCCATCTTGATCAGCGGATAGGGATAATCCATGACGGAAGCCCGATTGGTAGGAGAGGAGGCATAAGAATGTGCCAAGCCTATGGTATGTCCGATCTCATGCGCGGAAAGCTGTCGCAGTCTTGCCAAAGCCATTTCGAGCATTTCAGGATTTTTGGGTTTGCCATCTTCAAAGGGTTGCAATAAACCCTGGGCTATCAAATAATCCTGCCTGACTCTCAGGGAACCTAGGGATACATGACCTTTAAGGATTTCGCCTGTTCGGGGATCTCTTATGGATGAACCATAAGACCAACCCCTTGTTGAACGGTGTACCCATTGGATGACATTGTACCTCACATCCATTGGGTCCATGTCTTCCGGGGCCAATTCTACCCGATAGGCATTTTTGAATCCTGCGGCTTCAAATGCTTCGGCCCACCAGTTTCCCCCTTCCAACAATGCGGTGCGTACCGGTTCAGGTGTTCCCCTATCAAGGTAATATACGATGGGTTTGACAGGTTCTGAAACTGCCGCTTTTGGGTCTTTCTTTTCCAGCCTATGTCTTGAAATGAATTTCTTTTCCATTGGTCCACCAATGGGAGAAGTAAAGTCCATATAGCTGATATTGAAATATCCGGCCCTTGGGTCAAACTCCCTTGGCTGGTAACCATCGTCAGGAAGCTCGATAAAAGAATGTCTTTGTCTTACCGTAACGGATTCAGGTGATGGGGTAACTGACCGGATATGACCTCCTGCAGGGGTTCCGGTCACTGTCACAATCGCCTCTACCTCGGTATTTTTTGGAAAGTTTTTGGTCATGGGATAATGCAATGCACTCCTACTGGGTTCGGGCTTATACGTCCCTTGTTTGGTTCTTCCAAGAGTTTCTACAACCATGTGTGCATCCTGCATATAGAATGTGGTGGCATCAATCAGGTGTTTTCCTTCTTCTGAATTGCTGATTTCAAAACCCCATAATACAGATTCTGCAAAAGCATCCTGAACGGATTTGACCTCAGCGGGATTGTCACTATAAGCCCTAAAGTCATAATTCTTTTGCACCAACAATAATTTATTCCCTGCTTTTCTGAACTCGACGATTCTGGTTCTGCCAAGTTGGCCACGATCCAACCCAATGTCATTTGACCCTATTCCTGCCGGCATAGAATTGACATAGAGGAATTCATGGTTGAGTTTATCGATTTCCAGATAAATCTTTCCCTTGTCTTCATCAGTGTAAAATGTAATGAATCCTTCTTTTTTGGATAACTTACTTTTATCAATACTCTGGGAAAAAACCAGGTTAATGGAATAAAATACAAGGCAAAAGATCAATAGTAATGTTTTTTTCATGACAGGTGGTTTTGTTTCGAAGTTAAAAAAAAGGTGCGACAAGGCTTTACCGATAATGGAAATTATCTGTTGAATTGATACCGCAACTGAAAAACGGTTTCAGTCTGTCGGAATCCGTTGATTTGTTGAAGCCCTGTGCCGATGACTTCCCGGTCTGTAAAGATGGTTCTCGAAAACCGGGCCCAAACGCTCAATTTTGGACTCAGTCTATATTGCCCCAAAATATAATACCTCATCCCCTGACCGCTAAGGGCTGGAATGGAAAATTGCCAAAGCACATTCCTTTCATAGATAAATTGCCTGTTGTCCCAATCCTCTGTATCAAACAATGCCACTCTCGAGGAGATTCTCCATCTCTGAAAATCAACATTGACATCCTGACTGATGGCAAAACCTGTGGTCTTATTCCCATTAAAATTAAATGAACTAGCCATGACCCGGGATTTGATACTCCAATGCTTATCGATGCCATAATCCAAATTGAATACATAATTCCATTTATTTCCCTGACTGAGCAGATAGGAGGATTGAAAAGAGGGGTATTCACTGATGTTTCTGGCTTTGGATTCCTCCCTGATCTGGACAAAAAGCAGCAATTTTCTGGAAGGGGAATAGGCAAACCGGGTCAACCATTCATGCCCCGAGGAAGGTGCATACATCCTGTAGCGCAGCCAAGGAAACCTAAAATAGTCATAGTAAAATGACCAAGTGTACTTTTGGTTGGGCTTGAAGTTAAGGCCAAAATATAGCCCATGTTCGTTGATGGGCCTGGTGATTTCTGAAAAAGCATTTCCATAGAAGCTATGGAAGTTTCTGTCAAACCTCCTCCAAAGTACAGAAAATCCGAGTTTGGGATGTAAGGAGCTCATCATTCCCAGAATATTCCCCGAGCCTCCACTTTTTGAAACAGCAGATTCCCCGAAGAAAAAGTAATTCTGATAGTTGTATGCAAAATAAAAACTATGGACATGGTTCTCCTGTCCATAAAACTCAAATTGGTTGTAGATCTGAGGATTCCTGTTGAAGGATTGTCCGAATCTGGTGAAGAGTGAATTGACACCGAGTTGTAGACTTTTGTCGGGACTGTTGTAGTGGATATTCCCGCCAAGGTTGCTTTCCCGGATCCTGCTTTTGTTGGCAATTTCGGTTGGAGTCCGGTGGAGTCCATTGCTTTGAAGTGAGGTAATGATGGCTTCTTCTCTTTCCAGGGTGTCGATCAGAATACTCACATTCCCATCCCTTGGGGCATTTGATGCCATCAAGGTAACATTTATCGGCCCTGCCTGATAGGTGGTGGAGATACCTCTGAAAAACCCAAATTCAAGTGCTGCTGTGTATGGTCTTATTCCAATGGAACTTCTTCGGACCGTGGTGATGGTTTCCCCTCCTTTACCCACAGCGAATCCGGCACCGTACACCAAGCCCTGCCCAAATTGCATTTGAAAATCCCCTATTGAAATGGCTTTCCATTTCCCTTGATTGTAAAGGGTGGCATGGTAAGAGAAAAAGTTGAAACCATACCTTTTGGTAGCGGTATCCCAGATAAACTGCTCGCCCGGGTCTTTGTCAATGGTAAATCCAAAGCTGAAATCCTTGGTGTGCTGTACCCGAAACCTGCCATACAGGTTATTGGGGTCACCAAGGTACCTGCTACTAATCCTTCCGCCACTCAATGTGTCGGGCAGCGTGAAACCTCTTCTTGTTTCCCAGACCCGGCTATGTCTGAAGATAAAATAGGCATCCCTCGATTCCATGATCCTTTGGGAAAGCGGGCCATGGATTTTTTCACTGTCATCCAAAACCACAAAGGGCAACAGTTGGTATATCGTCTCCAGATCAAATTCGGGAATTGCCTGTAGTTCATATAAGGATAGGAGTTTGCCAAAGTTTTTCCGGTATTCAAAAAAACTGTTGATCTGGATAGGGCTCAAAATGTAAATTGATTTTAACTCTTCGGGATTGGTCTTATTGAGGTTGATGGGATTTAAAAAAACCTGGAGCAAACTTTCATACAGGTCTTCATAATTATCGTCTGTCCGCTGAATGCCAAACAATTCCTCAACAAAGTTCTCCATATTGATTTCCCCTTTTCTATAAGTCTGGGCTTTTCCTTGGAAGCAGAAAAAAATTACCAAAAAACCTATGGAGAAAAGGATTTTCATTTTTGGACAAATACATAATTGAAAGAAAAATGATGGAAATTTCCCAGGTTAGGATGTTGGGTCATGGCATAGTCAAGGTGGAAATTGCGGGGTTTGAATCCAATGCCGAAAAACAATTTCCCCGGATTGGTATTCATTCCTGCCCTGGCCCAGAACCTGTCCAAGAGGTTGTATTCGACCCCGGTTTTGATCAGAGGATCCAGCAGGATGTCTTTTTCGGCTTCAATGTTGACCATGACCTTTTCGGATGTGCGATAGGAGATACCTGTTTTTACCACTGTTGGTAATCTTTCCAGGGAGTTTTTCCCATATTTCGCCATGGTAATGTTGTACACATGCGCTCCAAAAAACAGTTCGGGAGTCAGTTCAGCCACCCCGCCAAACTCCAGCAATGGACTTGCGCCTCTACCAAATCCCTCGATGCTGGTCTGAAAATAACTGACTTTGACGCCCAAGCTTGTGATGCCCAATTGGTTTGAAAATCCGATCCCGATCTGGTTTTGGGAAAACAGTTCGGATCCAAAACTTGAGACTCCCAAACCAAATGCTGAATTCTCCCCCTTTATCACAGCACCTGCTGAAAGCGTGGTCAGTTCGTTCATATTCATCCTGTGGTCATAGGCAAAAGTGACCTGGGAGGAAGAAATATGGCTTAATGCCCCGATATTGTTAAAAATACTCCAAACATCCCCTAAAGTAGTATGTGCATTTCCGATGCCTACACTCCTTGCGCCTCTGGGCAGTGCCTCCAGTCCGGATTGGGCCAAAACCTCCACCTTTACAAGGACAGCATAAAATAGAAATATAAAAACAAGTCTTCCCATGGGTATAAAAAATATGATCCAACAAAAAGCCAACAGAATAAATTTAAAAAAGCCGGATTTCAGAAAAAAATTAAGGACCGATATTATCCGTTTAATTTCAAAGTAGGCTTTAAAAGTTTAATAATGTCCCTCTTTCCGCCGATGTTTGGGTCTCCCCTCATGGCCGATGTTTGTGTCTTCACAAACATCACCAGCCGGCCAGTGCTTGGAAACATCTTTTCTTGAGGGGATGGATATAAAATTTTTTAGGCTAAAGCCCTGAGAGAATAGGGTATTCTGTAATCGTCCAGCTAAAGCAGGACGCAATTGATGCAAGTCAGATAGCAAAGTTTTTATCCCAAAATCGGAGTTTTTATCAATAGGAATCAGCCCATTCACAAAGAAATAATAAAAGTTAATGGGCTTTAGCCAAAAGTAATTTTTTTCCCCGTCTTCCACTGAGTAATTAAAATTTACTTCTCCTTGTAATTTCGAACAAAGAGAGAAATTAATCCTCAAGTTATATCTGCTGTCAGGTAATTAGGTTGCACCCCTACTTGGTACTTTGTACATTATACTTGGTTCATCCTTCTCCCATCTCAAATCTCACCTCTCGCCTCTAAAAAATCTCAAAAAGGTGCCCTGAAATTAAAGAAAAATGCACCTTCATTTTGGTTGTTGAGGGAGTATTCAAATCTGAAAACCATGTCGTAGAGGGTGACCAGGTCGAGGCCCAGGCCATAGCCAAATAGGTATTGGTTGGTCAGTCTTAGATTTTCGGGAAGCTTGTTTTTGTCATTGACAAAGCCATGGTCAAAATTGCCACTGAGGTAAAGCTTAATGGGGAAATATGCAAATTCCTCAAAGGGAACATATTGACCAATATCATAACCAACATTGATCAGATTGAACCGGAGACTGTTTTTGTGGACAACGGTCTGCTGTCCCTCGACCACATTCAGTTCATAGCCCCGGATAAAAAACGGATTGTATCCAATACCCCTTACCATGGTAAATGGTTGTCTATCTCCTAAAAAGGTATTCAGGGAAAGTCCGGAAACAAAATGGAATTTTTCGTTGAACTTCAAGTACTTATTTGCATTGATGGTGAATTCCGTGTCCTGCACATTATCACTTCCAAAGAGTCCATACCTAGTCAAACCAATATTGAGCAATTGGCCTTGAGTGGCATATAGGACATTGTCCCTATTGTCATGCCTGAAATTGTACCCCATTACAAAATAATTCAGCTTGTTGCTACTATGCAGAAAATAATTGGGGTTTTGGGTAAAGACATCCTCATTGATCAATGTGTTGTTGAACCCCAAAGTCACTAAGTGGAAGTTGTAATAACTGCCCCTGTAAGTGTACCTTAGAAAAGCAGACCGGTTTCTTCGCAGTACATCTTCGTTTTCATTGGTGTAGAAAACCTGCCGGTTGTTTGCAGACCTGACCTGAATGGTTTTTTGGGTAAAATAGGTCAACTGTGCAGCGATGCCATGTTTTTGTTTTTTGTCAATGTAGGGGATACTATAGAGCATCTCAAAGGCTTTGACAAATCCCAATTGCCCACCGATACGCAATTTTTCATTTCTTCCCCCGACATTATTGTGCATGAGCCTTGCCCCATAATTCACCCGGGAGAAATCCCTGTTCTGATTGGTCCACCATTCTGCCAGGTTCCTATCCGCCAGATCGAAAATGATATTGGGCAAAATATACCAACGCTCTGTCACCGCTACCAAAAGTTCAATGTCTTCAGTTCCTGTAAAAAGTGGTGTGATCTCCACACTGTTGAAAAGCTGTAGGTTATATATTTTCTTTTGATCCGCCTCGATCATCATTAACAACTCCGCCCAATCATAGGTTACTCCTACCTGAAGGTCTATTTCACGCAGAATGATGTTTTTCTTTGTTTTCTCATTTCCTATTATAAAAATATGGTTGATTACAACTTTATCCGGAATCTCAATACTATCCAAAACAGCCTCCCCACTTTGTGCATGGGCCATGGGAGCTTGTGCTATGCCGAAGCATATCAAGTAAAAAAGAAGGCCATATAATCTGATGATTTTCAATGGATATGTTAATCTGTTTATAATTTGGAACTATTGAAGACCTAAATGCTTTATTTCAGAAATATCAGGACTTGAAAACATTAATCCGCAAAATCGCCATTTTCCCTGTTTTGGTATATCAATACCTCATTTCTCCATTGTTCCCTTCAAGCTGTAGGTACACACCCACCTGTAGTCAATATACGAAGGAAGCCATTTTAAAGTATGGGGTTTTTAAAGGAGGTTGGTTGGGAATAAAGAGGATTGCCAGTTGCAACCCTTGGGGAGGTCATGGACATGATCCCGTTCCTTAGGATTTTTCAGATTCTGGTTTAAATCCTTTTTTTAGCGCCAGACCCATTAAAACCAATCCCCCGATCACCAAAGGGATACTCAAAGCCTGACCCATATTGAAGGCCAATCCCTCCTCAAACTCCACTTGGTTTTCTTTGAGAAATTCCCAAATAAACCGCATTCCAAATACTGAGACTAGGAAAAATCCGAGAAACAAGCCATCGGGAAGCCGGGATTTATAACGGTTCCAGGTGAGATAGAGTATCAGAAAGATGATGAAATAGGAGATTGCCTCATAGATTTGTGTGGGATGCCTTACAACCCCTTGCGTATAAATTGTAGCCAGATAGTGGTCGCCCCTATCGCTTAAATCCATTTTCAATGGTGACGATGGGTCTTCTGAAAGGTATTTCTGGGAACTTTTGAAACGTGTCAGCACATATTTGACGTCCGTCTCCAAGGCCGTCCTCAAATCACTTTCACTATAGCCACCTTTTTCAATTTTGATTTCAAAATTGACAGGAACTATTCCGTTACCGTTAAGCTCTTCTTGTCTGTTGTCAGGTCTATATGCATTGACGGATTCTACCGGGATTCTGAGTGTCTCCAAAATTTCTTCCGCATCCCTTGCAAACACAAACCCACTGTCATTACCGGTCGGTTTGCCGCCGATCTCAGAATTCATGAGATTCCCTACTCTGATCATAGCACCTGTCATGGCCACCACAATCACAATCCTGTCCACTACCCATAGGTAGGTCTGTGTTGGGATTTTACGGGCATAAAGGTACAATGCAATCAAAATCGCAATGGCAGCGCCATGGGAAGCCAATCCACCTTCCCATACTTTCAGAATGTCTATCGGATTGCTCAGGTATTTTTCCGGTTCATAAAACAGCACATGGCCAAGTCTTGCCCCGATGATGGTTGCTATTACCATGTATATTGTCAGTCTGTCCACCAATCTTTCATCCTGACCTTCCTTGCGGTAGATGTAAATCATGATCTGCTGGGAAATGATAAATCCCAGAGCAAATAGGAGACTGTACCACCTTAGCCTTTCAAACCCTGGAAAAACAGCCGGGTCAGGACTCCAGACAACATAACTCAATATACTTTCAATAACCATCATACTGTGTTTTTATAAACAAGGTGGTGAAATTAACCTTTGTTCAGTAAGTATCCAATTCCTTTAATTCTTCCTGAAATCCTCCTGACAAAATCGGAAACCTGCACCAGGTTTTTGGATCAATATTGAATTCATCCAGATGAAAAGACGGTGCCAGTCTTTCTCTTTTCCACTGGTTTTGTGCCCAAAGTCTGAAGAATTTTTTGATATAAGATTTCAATAAAGCACTATCTACGTCCAATTCTTCTTTTAGGATCAAAAATATATCCAAAGGAGATCGCCTGTCCCTGATGGCCAGTCTTTCTATTTCCACAATGAGGGCATAGGGCATCAGGTCGTTTTCATCGGTCTGTTGGTTTTCCGCCGGTCTCAATTCGGCTGTGGGCTGTAGGCTGTTTACTTTTTTCAGTCCGGTATAGTTCAGTTCTTTTTCTGCCCATTTCAACCATTGCAGTACAAAGTATTTGTCCACAGCGGCGATAGGGGAAATACTTCCACTCGTATCCCCGTCCATGGTAGTGTAGCCTACATCGCCTTCGCTTCGGTTTGAAGTACTCAGCAGGAGGGCATTTTTAACATTGGCCAGCATCCAGATGATTGGTGACCGGGTCCTCGCCTGAATATTCTGGAGTGCAATGTCATCTGTTTTCCAGGTCATTCTTCGGCCCAGGGCCTTTTCAATCTTTTCGGTGTAAGATTTTACTTCATCGCCGATTTCCCAATTCAGGAATACTGCACCAATATTTTCGGATAGCAACTTGGCGCTCTGAAAAGTGGCAAAAGATGAATTCTCCGAAGACTGATAAGCAGTGGTGAATATCTGTCCTACGATCTCTTTGACAGGGTTGTTGGTTTGGGGAATATAGTTCAATCCCAGTTTTTTCAGAAAAACAGTAACACCCAGTTCCTCAATACCCCTTCTGACCATCTCTGAAACCAACACGGCAATGGTGGAGGAATCTGCACCACCGCTCAATGAAAGCACAAAACCCTTGACTTTGCTTTTCCTCAAGTAGTCGAACAGCCCCAAAGCAGAGGCTTTGACAAACTCCTCATTTTTATCATGGCTGCTTTCAACCTCCTGATTGGATACGTTTCCTTTTTGATAATCAAAAGTCCTGACCTGGAAATCTTCAAAGGAAAGCAGTTCATTTTTAAGTAACAATTTACCTTCATGCGCTACCATGATTTCACCATCGAAAATCATTCTTCCGGTTTCATTTCCCAATAAATTGACGTAGATATAGGTGGCGCTGAGTTCAACTGAACTTTCTTTTACCAGTTCTTCTCTCAGGATACTTTTTCCCATGGCAAAATGACTCGCACTGGGATTGAAAATTAGATCCATATTCCGGTCTTTCAACCTATATCCGGGCCGGTGTGAACCCCTCCAAGCATCTTCACAGATTTCAAAACCATAGGAGACATTGTTCTTTTCAAAAACCAGGTCACCCAATTGGACACTTTGACCAAAAAAATCTATGTCAATCACTTTGCCATGTTCCCAAGGGGTAAACCACCGAAACTCATAATGGACCCCATCAATGGCCATAAATTGTTTGGCCACAAAACCCTTCAATGATGCATCCTCAATGATGGCCATGCAGTTGTAAACATTTGAATCTATCCTGACAGGAACTCCCACAGCCACCGAAATGCCTGTGCAAAAAGGAATGAGTTCATTAAGTTTCTGAAGTGCTTTTTTGGGATACCAGTAACTCAGAAACAGGTCTTCGCTGCCATATCCGGTGATGGATAATTCCGGGAAACATAGCAGGTCTATTTGCTGTTTTTGGGCTGAAGTGATTGCTTCAAGGATATGGTCTAAATTTCCTGCCCAGTCGAGCGGTGTTTGATTGACTGTAGCACAAGCTATTTTTAAAGTTGACATGTATTGGTTCCAAAAAGATAAAACTCCGATTTCAAAGATACTGTTCTAAATGGCTATTTTGAGAATTTCGCAGGCATTTTTAGCAGCTTCCTGTTCTGCTTTCTTTTTGGTAGCACCTTTGCCAGTGGCAACCACCTCATTGTTGATATATAGGTCCACAGCAAACTCCTTGAACCGCTGTGAACCGCTTACAGAAACTGTCCTGAAATCCACCTCCACGCTTTCCTTTTGGGACCATTCTATCACTTTACTTTTGAAGTTTGAGGTAGTCCGGATAATGCTGTCCAGGTCAAAATGGATGATAATTCTTTTAAGAATAAACTTTTTACAAAAATGATATCCCCTGTCCAAATATACCGCACCTACCATTGCTTCCAATGCATCGCCATAGAGTGATTTATGAGCGCTTAAATTTCTTCCCTTGTATTCTTCCTCAATAATTTTAGAAAGTCCGACTTTTATGGCGATTTGGTTCAGGGCTTCCCTGTTTACCATCCGGCTTCTGGTTTCGGTGAGGAATCCCTCATCTCTATATGGGAATTTGATAAAAAGAAACTCCGCCACAACTGCGCCCAATATGGCATCACCAAGATACTCCAACCGCTCATTGGAGATTTTCATACCATTGATAGAATCCTCAGATGCGGAAGCATGTTTGATGGCAAGTTGGTATAAAACCAAATTAAAAGGCTTGCTGCCTACCATGTGTTTGATGGAGGCAGCAAGCCTTTTTTCATATTTTGAATAAAACAGGGACCTAAGCCGGAGTAATCTGGAAAGTTTCAATTTACTCACTGATTTTTTTGAAAATGACAGAACAGTTATGTCCACCAAATCCAAAAGTATTGCTTAATGCGGCCCTGACTTCTCTTTTTTGAGCTTTATTGAAAGTCAGATTTAATCTTTTATCAAATTCCTCGTCATCCGTAAAGTGGTTGATGGTAGGAGGGATAAGGTTGTTTTTAACAGCAAGTATGGAAGCTATTGCTTCAACTGCACCGGCTGCACCCAGCAAATGTCCCGTCATCGATTTGGTGCTGCTGATGTTGAGGTTGAAGGCATGTTCACCAAAAACTTTCTGAATGGCCTTTATTTCACTGACATCACCCAATGGTGTGGAAGTACCGTGCACATTGACATAATCAATGTCTTCAGGCTTCATTCCTGCGTCCTCAAGTGTCTGCAACATCACATTGGTTGCACCTTCACCTTCAGGATGTGGGGCTGTGATATGATATGCATCAGCAGTCATTCCACCGCCCACCAATTCAGCATAGATGTTTGCGCCCCGGGCCTTAGCATGTTCATATTCTTCAAGAATAAGGATACCTGCGCCTTCTCCTAAAACAAACCCATCACGGTCTTTGTCAAAAGGCCTTGATGCTGTTTCCGGAGAATCATTTCTTTGGGACAGTGCTTTAAGGGCATTGAACCCGCCAACTCCGGCCTCTACCACCGCCGCTTCCGAACCGCCACTGACAAAAATGTCAGCTTTGCCCAAACGGATATAATTGAATGCATCAATGATAGAATTTGTAGCTGAAGCGCAAGCTGAAACGGTTACAAAGTTTGGTCCTTTAAATCCGTATTTGATGGAAATGAAACCAGCGCTGATATCTGCAATCATTTTAGGAATGAAAAATGGATTATACCTTGGAGTACCATCCCCCAAAGCAAACCCTGATACTTCATCCTGAAAAGATTTTAATCCTCCGATTCCGGCGCCTAGGATGACACCTACTCTTGAGAGATTTATTTTTTCGAGATCCAATCCTGAATCCTGAATGGCTTCATCAGCGGCAATCAAAGCATATTGGGCAAAAGGATCCATTTTCCTTGCCTCTTTTCTATCTATAAATTGGTCTATATCCAATCCTTTGACTTCACAGGCAAATTGCGTCTTAAAAAGCGAGGCATCGAATTTAGTAATAGGTGCAGCACCACTTACACCCTTTGAAAGACCTTCCCAAAATTCAGGAACAGTATTTCCAATCGGTGTAAGGGCACCAAGACCTGTTACTACAACTCTTCTTAAATTCATAAATGAATTTTAGTGATTTATTATTTAACGTTGGCTTCCAGATAGCTGATAGCCTGACCTACAGTGCCGATTTGCTCAGCCTGATCATCCGGAATAGAAATGTTGAATTCTTTTTCGAATTCCATAATGAGCTCAACTGTATCCAGTGAGTCTGCACCAAGATCATTAGTGAAGCTTGCTTCAGGAGTTACTTCAGATTCTTCTACGCCTAACTTATCTACGATAATGGCTTTTACTTTTTGTGCAATTTCAGACATTTTTTGATCAGTTTAATTTAAAACACTTCGCAAAGAAATATATTTAAAACCTTATTGCCAAAAAAATATGGTACCTAAATCAATATAATATGGGAGAACCTTGAAGTTGGGAGATTATTTTTACCTTTGTTTGACTCAATTCTTCC
>NZ_JBGTCA010000493.1:0-10181 GCF_041749095.1 Aquiflexum sp.
GAACTGTTCGTTGATATTGGGGGGCCTCCAGGCAGAACCTAGATTTGAATTGAAAGTCAGGTTTCTGGTCAGTGCATATACTCCTCCAAAGAATGCGGAGTAATTGTTGAATCTGAAATCCCTCTCCTGAAGTTCGCCTCGTATTATCCTAGCTGCTTCCACATATCGGGAATCAAATCTCAATCCACCCTCCAATTCCAATGGACCATAGGTAAATTTTTCGATGGCATATATTCCAAGATTGATCATGTCAAAATTTGGAACCAAAGGAATGACCCCAGTGCCGGGGATACTGGAATTGGCCTGTTGCATTAACTGTGCTCCAACCGCACCATCCCAGTTTTTTCTTGTTTGATGGTTATAGCTTAAATCTAGGGAATTGGTAAAAAGCACCATGTCCAATGAGGCCCTATTATTCAATTCTCCTCTCCTTCGATCAAATTCCTGTCTATGGTTTCTTTGAAATGAGTATTGAAAATTGAGCTTTGATCCATCATTTAAATGATAATGGATTTTTGTTTTGACAAGTTGATGATCTACTTGTTGTTTGGGGTTCTGGATATCATAGCTGAACTCAGGTTCCCGGAAGGGCCTGCCATTGTCAATGATACTTTGCAGATCACTAAGGTTACCGGTATGAGCGTCAGATAAGATCCCTATGGTTGTTCTGAAATTACTCACATACAGTTCTGACCCTAATCTGCTGCTGCTATACCCGATTGCACCTGAAAAGTTCAGCTCCTTGACCCCGGTATTGGCAAGAAAATAGTCCGGAGTCTGTACATTTCCGGCAAATTTCGAAGATCCTTGAATTCTATAGCCAAGGCCTTTGATTTTTTCAGATCCCCCAATAAAAGAAGCAGCTGCGTTTAATCCCATACCATTTGAAAATCCGATCAGGTCAACTTCCCCTTTTTGAATTGCCTTTACAGGTAATGGAGCTGGATTTACCAAAATAACACCACCCAAGGCATCAGCTCCAAATCTTACAGTTTCAGCTCCTTTTACTACCGAGATTTCATTGGCTATAAAAGGATCAATTTCCGGTGCATGGTCTGCACCCCACTGTTGACCTTCAAGCCGGACTCCATTATTTAGGATCAATATCCTGTTACTGTGAAGACCATGAATGACCGGTTTTTGGATCGTAGATCCTGAAGAGTATGTATTGACCCCTGGTATTTTTCTGAGAGATTCTCCTAATGTCTGTCCCCTGGTGGATCTCAATACTTCACCATAAATCGAGGAAACTGAATTGGTCGTAATCAAGGCATCCTGATGACCATGAATATCAACGCCTTCCAAGGCAATATCCTCTGCTACCATTCTGAAAGTATAGTTACTGTTGTTTTTGATTTCCAGTTTTTCAATATAATCCTGATGTCCTAGGTACTGGATTTTGATTGTGTAAGTACCCGGACAGAGATTTGGTAATCTGAACAGTCCGTTAAAATCAGAAACAGTTCCAATTTCACTTTCCATAATCCAGATGTATGCGTCCTGTATAGGTTCATTATTTTCAGCATGTATTACTTTGCCCCTAATGACCAGATTACAATCTTGCTGTGCCAGAACCGGAATGACCAAAGAAATAAATATCAATATTAAAACAGCAACCCTCATAAATGAAACATAGTTGCAAAAATAAAAACTATAAGAAGGAATACCTAAATTTAATGCAACTTTGTTTCAACAAAACCAGAAAGTATAAATACAATAAATTCCAATTAAATTGATTTAGCATGACACTATTTCAAAATATGAAAAAATATCTATAGTTTCTCACTCAAAATTTACTGATTTTATAATAAAATTTATTTAAGTTAGGAAGTTGGAAATTAGCTTTTCCACAGATGTATAACCATTAATCATTAAGACCATGTTAAAAAATGTTTACCAAAAAATGCTGAGACCTGCATTCTTTTCCATGCTGGTATTGGCAATTGCCGTTAGTTCCTGTCAGGATACCGGCGATGAATTGAATATTCAGGATCTTGACCAAATAGCATTAGGTCAAAAGGAAGGGTTTATTCCCGGAAAATTCATTGTTGTTCTTCATGAGAATACCCTGAATTTCAGGAAAACTGACAGGTATGAAGATGTTCAGATAGGTATGAGAAAAGCCGCCCATGATATTGTGGCTAGGTATGGTGTAGCGGAAGATAAAGTGGACAGGGTGTTTGGGAATCTAATGACTGGATTCTCACTGGAACTTACCAGTCAACAATTGGAAACATTGGAAAAAGATCCTATGGTGAAATATATTGAGCCGGATGGATATGTCCATATCAATTCCACAACCCAGAACAGTGCCACTTGGGGATTGGATAGGATCGACCAAAGAGCTTTACCACTCAATGGAACTTATATTTATACTGGCACGGGACAGGGCGTAAAAGCTTTCATCATAGATACAGGTGTCAGAACAACCCATAATGAATTCGGAAACCGGGCACAAAGAGGTTTTGATGCTTTTGGCGGAAATTCTGAGGATTGCAATGGACATGGTACCCATGTTGCTGGCACAGTGGGAGGAACTACTTTTGGGGTCGCCAAGAATGTGACTCTTGTCGGCGTAAGGGTTTTGGATTGTAACGGTTCCGGTTCTTGGAGCGGGATAATAGCAGGTATGGATTGGGTAGCCGCCAATTCCAGTGGACCATCAGTAGCCAACATGTCATTGGGAGGTGGAGGAAGTGCTGCCATTGATGATGCTGTTGCAAGATTGTATGATGCCGGTGTACCGGTAATCGTTGCTGCCGGAAACGGCAATTTCCTTGGGAGAGAGGATGATGCCTGTAAATACTCTCCTGCGAGGGCTCCAAGAGCTTATACTGTAGGTGCAACTACCAATACAGACTCCAAAACGTCTTGGTCAAATTATGGAAACTGTGTGGACATTTTTGCACCAGGAGCATCCATCACTGCTGCCTGGCATACCAGCAATACTGCTACCAATACCATTTCAGGAACCTCAATGGCATCACCTCATGTAGCGGGAGTAGCTGCCTTATATCTTCAAGGCAACACAAGTGCAAGTCCCCAGATGGTATACGATTATCTTTCAAGCACTTCGACAAAAAATGTTGTGAACAATTCCAGGACTACCAACAATCATTTGTTGTATTCTTTGGGTGAAAGTTCAGGGGATGGAGGAGATGGTGGTGATGGAGGAGACGGTGGTGACGATGTAACTACTGATATTCAATTGAGCGGTACCGGTTCAAAAGTTCAGGGAAGATGGAGAGCTGACTTAGAATGGAATGGTGCTATCACCTCAAAAGTAGATATCTACAGAGACGGAACCAAATTCACAGTTAACAACACAGGTAAATACTCTGATCAAACCAACTTCCGAGGAGGTGGTTCCTTGACCTACAAAGTATGTGATGAGGGAACACAAAATTGCTCAAATGAAATTACCATCAATTTCTAACCCAATTTAATCATATAAAAAGGCCAATCTAAGCTTTAGGTTGGCCTTTTTTTATTCATTTCCTTGAGTTCATATAAGATGGATTCCAGCCCGTTGAGTCTGATTTCATAAAGAGTATGGAGCCACATCCCAAGTTTTCCCTCAGGAAATCCCTTGCGGTGCATCCAGACCAAATAATGCTCCGGCACATCACAGAGCAATCTTCCCTTGTATTTTCCGAAGGGCATCGTCCTGGTCACCAGGTCCAATAAAATCTGTTTATCCATTTTTTACCGTTAGTTGATTAGATTTAAGCTTTATATAATGAGACGATATTAGCAGGATTTCCGGTCTTGAAAAAGAAATTTTGGAACAACAAGCCGGTTTTTTGAGTTCTACTTTTGAAAAAAGTATTAATCCATGGTTTTTTAATTTCAAGTTATTCAGGGATGTAAAAAATTAGTCCTTTCGTTTAAAATTAAATTTTATCGGGATAACTTAGTAAAACAAAAAACCAAATAGACCGCGCTATGAAATCGATCAAATACAGTAACGGTGATACCATGCCAATCATTGGTCTTGGGACATGGAAATCTAAACCGGGAGAAGTTTACCAAGCTGTCATTTGGGCGATAGAATCCGGTTACCGCCAAATAGACTGTGCAGCTATTTATGACAATGAAAAGGAAGTGGGCAATGCCCTGGAATTTGCTTTCAAAAATGAACTCGTAAGCAGAAAGGAAATGTTTATAACCTCCAAACTTTGGAACAGCAATCACCGCTTGGAGGACGTTCAGCCTGCGCTCAAAAAAACACTCAAAGATCTCAAATTGGATTACCTGGACTTATACCTGATTCATTGGCCGATAAGTTTCAAAAAAGGTGTCGGTTTTGCCCAAAACAGGGAGGAATTTTTCACCTATAATGACATTCCCTTGTCACAGACCTGGGAAGGAATGGAAGATTGCAAAGCCAAAGGTCTTACCAAACACATTGGGGTATCCAATTTTAATATTTCCAAATTAGAGGAGATTATAAAAAGCGGGAATCAGATGCCTGAAATGAATCAGGTGGAAATGCATCCTTTCAACCCACAGCATAAATTGGTTGAATATTGCAGGTCCAAGGGGATTCACATGACTGCTTATTCTCCACTAGGTTCGGGTGACAGATCCTCATCCATCAAAAAATCCGATGAACCAAGTTTGTTTGAACACCCGGTTATTAGGGAATTGGCGGATACGTATCAGGTCAGTGTGGCACAAATTTTAATAGCGTATTCAATTGATAGAGGTATTGTGGTTATTCCCAAATCTGTGAACGAAGCCAGAATAAAGCAGAATTTGGCTTCAGTAGAAATTCAATTCAATAAAGAGGATTCCGAAAAATTGGGAAAAATTGATCTGAGATATCGATTTATTGACGGTTCCTTTTTTACAGGTCCAATGAGTCCTTATTCCCAGGAGGACCTTTGGGAAAATGATAAAACCTAATGTATCAAAGAGTCAAAAAATTAACATTATTTCAGATAATTAAAGACAGCGTCAAGGATTTTTTTTCCGGTGAATCGATGGGATTGGCTGCGGGGACAGCATTTTACACTATTTTCAGTTTGCCGGCATTGTTGATCATCATCCTCAATATAGGTACAACCTTATATTCCGAGACAGAAATTAAGCATGAGATGCTTCATCAGGTAGAAGAATTGGCAGGGGCTGAAAGTAGGGAAACGTTGGAGAATATTCTGGAAAATTTTGACATGGAATCCAATGGCGTTATACCCAATTTTGTTGCTTTTTTTATTATAGCTTTCAGTGCTACCACGGTATTTGTAAGCCTCCAAAATGCCATCAACCATATCTGGCATATTAAACCAAGGCCGGAAAAAGGGATATTAAAGTTTATCATCAACCGTTTGTTAAGCTTTTCTTTGGTGGCAACCATAGGTTTTATTCTTTTGGTTTCTCTTGTCCTTGAAGCCGTGCTGGCAATTGTCAACAATTACATTATTGAGAACGTGATTGATTTGCCAATTAATTTGGTAACAATAGCAAATTTTGTACTTTCTCAAATAATCCTAATAGTTGTTTTTGCTTTGATGTATAAGATATTGCCCGATGCAAAAGTAAGATGGAAGGATACTTGGATAGGAGCATTGGTAACCATGGTGCTTTTTGGTGTTGGAAAGTATCTGATTGGGATTTATATGGGAAACAGTGATCTGGGTTCTTCTTATGGAGCGGCCGGTTCTTTGGTTATTTTATTGATCTGGGTTTACTATTCCGTGGTAATTTTCCTATTTGGTGCCCAAATCACCTATTATATTGCCGAACATGTCGGAGGAGGAATTGTTCCTAAAAATCAGGCCATCAAGGTGGAAATCAGGGAGATTGGAAATTGAAAGATGTCCGATGTCCGATGATGACCGATGTAGCCTGAATCGATATTTTAAGCAGCTTAATTATGAAAATAGCTGTTTAAATTAAGATTTATCTAAAATTCTATTGACTAAAACCTTCCATTCCTCTTCAAGACTCAAGTCAGGCCTTGATTCTCCTGATCTTTTATACCAATAATCCGCATTCCAAAGGTCCCCTTCTTTTCGATGCAGGTAAGCATGTACCCTGGCTGATAATTTATCAGAGGGTCCATCTGCTAAATCATGGGCTTTTTTCCAATCCCCTTTGCCATCATGCCACAGAGCTTCCAGTTGGGATTGAATGCTCTTGGGGGGATTTTTGTCTTTTAAAGATTTAATAAATTCGTCAGGTGTCATGTAGCAGTAAATTATGTAAGTGGTATCCAATTTATTACAATTCTATAATAAGGTATTTTCTTATTATTACAATTTAATATCAGAAACCGTGAATTATATTTTTTAAACTAATATAAACCATAATATTGAAATGTTTAGAAATTTTAACAACCCTAAAGAAACCAAATCCAAATACATTCCCTCCGATGAATTCTATAGTCAGATTATCGATAGTCTTCAGGATTATTCCATTTTCACACTTGACAAAGATTTAAAAATCAACAGTTGGAACTCGGGATCCACAAATATTTTTGGATGGGAAACTGATGAAATTATAGGTGAAGATTTTGATATAATATTTACACCGGAAGATTTGGATAGTGGGATCCAAAATCAAGAAATTGAAATTTCACTTTCTAAAGGAAGGGCAACAGATGATCGTTGGCATGTAAAGAAAGATGGGAGTAGATTTTTTGCCCATGGCCTGGTTTTTCCGCTTAAGGATGAAAAAGGAGAAATAATAGGATTTGTAAAAATATTGCGGGATTTGACTGAGATGAAGAAATCCGAAGAGGTCATCGAAACCTACATCAAAGATCTTGAGGAACTCAATACGCATAAAGAAAACGTACTTGCCATCATTTCCCATGATCTTCGGTCTCCATTGACCGGGATAATTGGCCTGGTGTCACACCTTAAGGAAAATATCAAAGAAATGGATGGTGAGGAAGTAAATGAAATGATTGAACTTCTACTCAAAACTTCCCGGGAAGAATTGGCCATGTTGGATTATCTTGTCGATTGGGCGAGGGTGAAATATGCCAATGAGGCGTTTACACCCGAAAAGATACCGTTGAATGATTTTATCCACGATGTTTTTGATCGAATGAAAGATACAGCACAGTTAAAAAACATTAACCTTCTTCATCAGATAGATGAAAATGAAACTGTATTCGCGGATCAAAAAATGTTGCAATCCGTTTTTCAAAATCTGATTTCAAATGCGATCAAGCATACCGATTCTGGAGGAGAAGTCAATATATCAACCAGACGAAATGAAAAAGAAATTATTGTTCAGGTCAAGGATTCCGGTATAGGTATGTCCAAAAAGATATTGGAAAAACTTTTTAAACCACAGTTAAGAGCACTATCAAATCCCATGAAAAAAAATAAAGGCGCTGGTATCGGCTTACTTTTGGCAAAAGGATTTTTGGAAAGAAATGGTGGGAAAATATGGGTTGAAAGTGCCGAAGGTGAAGGAACTTCATTCTTTTTTTCCTTACCGATTGACAAAATCATTAAAGGACAAGTAATTGTTAATGAGATCTAATTCATTCCATAAAGTGAACGATTTTACAATTAATTCCTAAAGTCTCCGGATTTTCTCCCTCTTTAATATGAAACTAAAAAATCAAATCTTAAATCTAAAATCTACAATCTAAAACCTGCCTGCCGGCCAGGCAGGTCTCCAATCAAAAAGGATATCCAATCCCAATATTAAAAACAGTCTGACCCCTTTCACCCATAAAACTTTTGAAGAAATTGCCTAAGATAAACCGCTCCCCAGGTAGTCTTGCAGGGTCTACGGCTTTGACGCCCATATCCATTCTCAGCACAAGAAAATCAAAATCCATCCTTAATCCCAAACCTGTTCCTACTGCTATTTCTTTATAAAATCTGTTCCATTCAAAATTTCCAAGATCTCTTGGATTTGGATTCATTGGGTCTTCATTAATTGGATCGTCATTTTCATATTTAAAATTCCAACTATTTCCAAGGTCAATAAAAAAAGCACCATCAAAATACCCATAAATCTTAGACCTTAATTCAAACATACCTTCGAACAAAATATTCGCGGGCTGTTCTAATCTATAATCAAATGAGCCATCGGCCAATATTGGTGGTGCAAATGAACCTGGTCCTAGACGTCGAGGTTGCCAGGCCCGAATACCAGTGCTACCTCCGGCGAAGAAGTATTTTTCATAAGGCAAAATCCCATTGCTGACGCCATAAGGTTTTGCGACTCCAAGATTGAGACGGTAAGCAAAAGTCTGTTCCCTTGTAATGGGAATAAATCTTCTGAAATCTGCCTGAAACTTCAGGAATTGGAAATAAGCCAGACTACGTTCTTCTATAAAACTAGGATTTACAAAATTCAATGAAGTACCACCGCTTTCCATAAAAAGCCTTAATAGGGAAGCTTTGTTTCTCTGGAATGCGCCATATTGATTAAAATTGAAAATTACCTGTCCGGATATACTGCTTACGTATGAGGGTAAAAATGTATTGATCAGGTTGTTTCCTTGGTCTCGAAGGTCTACCAGAAGTTCCTCGAAATCATTACTTAGCCTAGAACGAATGAAGTTGGCATCAAGAACATTCAATGTAAATTGCTGTTTCATGTTTCTGGTATTCCAGTTGTAGCTGATTACGCCGTTGACACTTTCTCTGATATACTCTGGCCTGTCAACATAATTATATCCTATCAGCGTTCTTGTTCTTGGGTTATACCTTCCAAACCTTTCCAGTGAGTTGATACCAATAGGGAGCAAAAACTGTGGGAAAATAACCGAAGCCGAAGTATTGAGTTCCCTGCTTCGGAATACACCACCTTCACCTGTCGCGGATACCACACCTTCCAAACCTGCCCTGAAAAAAAATTCAAAAATCTCAGCTCCTCGGAATAAGTTTCTGTTTCTGAGTGAATGACTGAAAAACGGTCCCGGAACCTGTTCAGTGATACTGGCACCCACCTGATTGGTGATCTGGTATTTTTGATTGGGCTGGGTAAAGATTCTCGGCCTCAGGGTATTCCCGATGGTATCAAACGCAATATTGACAAATCTGAAAAGATCCAGATTGGCCAATTGCCTTTGGGTCTCAATAACATCTGTCCGGTTATACAGGTCTCCTTTTGACATAAAAATCCTGGAAGAAATGATTTTTTCAGAATAAATATCCCTGTAAACCTCAAAATTGATGTCCTTGTAAATGTTCTTCGTACCCTGATCTATAAACTCATTTGAAGGGGGATCAATGGAAAAAAATATGGAATCCAAGGTATACACCTGATGGTCGTCGGCATAGACAGGTTTTCGGATCAACTGTTCTATATTGACTGTTTTTTCTAAAGTATCCTTATAAACATTGTATTCAATATATGATCTGGAAAATGTATAATATCCATTTTCTTTCATCAGGTCTTCAATCCGTTGCCTTTCCTTTGATATATTACTTTGTTCATATATACCGGAAATCTTGATATTTGTATAGGAATTGTTTTTCAACAATAGTTCATAAATGTCCGGGTCATCGGACCGGGTATAAAAAGTATCAACAATATAGGGTTCGTCTTCTATTATCAGGTAAGTGATTCTTGCTTTCTTATCTGATCTGGAAACTTCAAAATCAGCTTCAGCATCAAAAAATCCATTATTGAACAAATAAAACTCCATTTGTCTCCGGCTGTCCTCTGTTATTGCACTGTCATAGATAACCCTTGGATTTCCGGTTCTCATAAAAAAATTTCCAAATTCAAGCTTTTTTTCAATCGCAGTTATATTGGTATTGAGTTTATTGAGCCTTTTGGCCTGAATCCTGTCCAGTTTATTTTCCTCATCAATTTTGATCAGGCTTTTCCTTTCCTCTTCCAATTTTTCCTTTCGGTTGATATGCTTTGTACTGTCAAAAGTCCATTCCCCAAAGCGGTAAAGTGAAACACCCACAGAAGTGTTGAGTAAAGGGATTCTTGTGTTGGGATTTTGGCGGATGAGGTTTTGGAGGGATGACTTATCACTTTTCTTTACCCCTGCTAATTTGACATCATAAACCAGATACTGACCTTCCTTAAGTCCTTTGGTCAAAGAACAGCCGGAAATAAAAATAAGCAGAAAGAGAAAGTTTATATATTTGGCTTTATTCACTATTTGGCAATTAACCGAATGTTAAGCAAAAATACGCTTAAGTTTATTAAATCCTTGCACCAGAAAAAATTCCGGAAACAGGAAAATG
>NZ_JBGTCA010000494.1:0-2989 GCF_041749095.1 Aquiflexum sp.
AGGAAATGTATATTAAACATAAATAGGACCTCTGGAGATTCTTCGTGCCTCAGAATGACGGCTGCCTAGAGGGTAACTTGATGTCATTCCTTTTCTGAATGTTTTTTTAAAAATGTTGGGGACTCAGGATGACGGCTGCCTAGCGGACACTTGATGTCATTCCTTTTCTGAACATTTTCAAAATGTTGAAAACTCGAGGCGACAAGTCATATGATAGACTTGAATGCTTTTTGTAGTTCAACAATATAAATCTCCCAATCTGTCATTGGCAGGTCAGGAATCCTGTTTTTCAACCCTAGCCTCAGCACCGGCCAAAATCCCACCATCTACATTCAATTCGATTCCGGTGATATATTTGGACTCCTCAGAAGCCAAATACAACGCAGCATATGCCACATCGATAGGTTCCCCAAATTTGCCCAAAGGTATTCCCTGTTCCACTGAACGAATGATCTCTTTTCTTTTATCACCTTCACCCAACATTGCATCCCACATTGGGGTCATGATGGCAGCGGGATGTATAGAGTTACATTGGATATGGTAGTTCTTTTCAGCGCAGTGGAGTGCCACAGATTTGGTATGATTCCTAACCCCTGCTTTACTGGCTGCATAAGCTGCCGCTCCGGGAACTCCCACTATACCGCTTCTGGAAGAAATGTTGATGATACTTCCTGCTCCTTTTCTTTTCATCCATCGGATAGCGTATTTACATCCCAACATGGTACCACCAAGGTTTACGTCCAATACCTCATTCCAGGATTTCCGGTCAACATTTTCTATATCATGGGGACCTGTGGTTTCAAGAAAACCTGTAATACCGGCGTTATTGATCAGAATATCCAAGCCACCAAATTCCAAGGTGACTATTTCTGATATAATTTTCCACTCCCCTTCATTTTTGACATCAAGAGGATAAAAATAGGCCCTCTCACCCAGGTCATGGGCCAGGGCTTTACCTTGATCCACCAAAATATCTGTGATGATGACAATGGCTCCTTCCTGATGAAAAAGTCTGGCTATGGCTTCACCAATCCCCCTTGCTGAACCGGTTATCAATGCGGTTTTACCTTTTAATCTTCCTTCCATGATATTATAGGTTTACTTTTTCAAATATGATGGGCAAATCTTGATTTTGGTTGCTCAAAAAGCAAAAAATTAAGTCCAAATTAATCTAAAAAAACAGACCCTCTTCCTGAATTGGAAAAGGGTCTGATAAATATTATTTTCATACTGGATTAAATCCTGATTACAGCACCAAGTGTCATATCCTCAAATTCATTTTGTGTATCTGCATCCAAGTTAAGTTTGGCCCCAAAGTTTGATTCCACGATTATTCCCCAACCATTTCCTTTTCCAATTTTTGATTGTCCGATGATCAAACTTCCGCTTGTGCCTGCTGTCACAGCAATATTTGCCCGGCCATTTCCAAGTCCCGGCATAGGTTTGCTTCCTCCTCCGGAAATAACTGAATACCTGATTACGTTTTTCATGCTATTGGATTTGATAAGGATACCTGTCCAGTAACCTTTTTGGTCACCCTCACCCTTAAGTTCAATCGGCAGCTCCTGTGTACCAACTGAAGTGAAAAATGCACCTGAATTGATGGTCAACAGCGCATCTTGCCCAAATTCAATTTTTACTCCAGGCAACAATTTCAGTCCGGAACCGGATTGTACCTGCATACTTTTTGGTAGATAATAGGTTACTCCTCCCGAAAGCGGACCCCATATTGTTTCCCCTGCAAGATTTAT
Source organism: Aquiflexum sp. (assembly GCF_041749095.1). Classification (GTDB taxonomy): domain Bacteria; phylum Bacteroidota; class Bacteroidia; order Cytophagales; family Cyclobacteriaceae; genus Aquiflexum. The sequence continues at coordinate 1,752 of NZ_JBGTCA010000494.1, forward strand.
AGTACCTTCAAAAACCTCAATGGAGTTTTTAAGATTATTGGAAGTAGTGATGTGGGACTCGTGAATACCTCTGACCATGCTGATAGGAAGTGCCATGACATGATTCTTGATACCCGAAAAAGTCACCTGATCAAATTCTCCCAACATGCCTGAAGGACTTACATAAACACCATATCCATCACTGTCCTGTATCTTCACATGCTTCAAATGGATTCTGTTTCCATGCACATTACTGATTCCAATTGCCGCACTTTTATCTATTCCTGATCCGGCCTGACCGTTGCCGGCATTTTTGATCTCCACCCATTCAAGACGATTGACATTATTACCTGTGCTGACAACCAAACCTCTCCACTTTTCAGAGCCAGCTGGAAAAACATCAAAAATTATTGGCTCATCACCGCTACCCTTTGCCAACAGAGAGCCATCTGTAATTACCCTGATATATTTGTCCGGAGCAACACCAATTTTCACTCCTTTTTCTATGGTCAAAGCGGATTTGATAACCATATCTTCTTTGATTTGGTACTTTACATTGTTCTGTAAATTTTTCCAGACAATCTCAGCGTCTTCTTGAATTTCATTGCCCAAAAGCTCGACATAATTGACTGTCTCATTTTTAGCTTCAATGACGGATTCTGCATCCAGCTTGTGCGCCTCCTTTACCGGAAGAGTGATATTGATGCTTTCATTGTGTCTAAAAACATTATTAGAAAATTGGATAACACCGGAATTACGTACCCAAAGACCATTGCTGGATGAATGCTGGATTACAGTATGGCTAAGCTTTAAAAAGCTCAATTCAGAAACACCAATAGCTGTAGCTTGTGGCATGGGATGGATAGGACGTGCTCCTGCAAAATTTATTTCCACATGCAGCAATTCGTTCAAAGGATTGTTATTGGTAAATACAATACCGGACCAGTATCCTTTTGTAGCTTGCTTGCCTGTAAAAATGACCTTCTTCTCCGCAGTACCCTTGGCTATCAAGGCTCCGGATTGATTGATATGCATGCCTTTTTTGTCTTCAAAAGCAATCACCACTCCCGGCATAACTGTAAGCTTGGCTTTCACGGCAATATCAGCAGTGACTATATAATCAGGAACAGAAGGATCTTGATTGATATCTTCCAAAACACGGTCTTGGGTGATGTCTTGGTTGATGACATTGCTTGCTGGCGCTCCTGCTACAGCGGTAAGTTTTACAGTTGCCGTCTTTTCTCCTGTCTGATTGGCGA
>NZ_JBGTCA010000495.1:0-2216 GCF_041749095.1 Aquiflexum sp.
GCCGCTGATAAATATCCTGGCATTTTGCACATTCCATCTTTGCACGATATTGGGAAGGAAGTTATACCCTATCTCAAGATTTCTCAATCTGACATAGGAACCGTCTTCCAACCACCTATCGCTTTCCAACCTGGCATTATCGATCAACCCCGGATCTCCTACAGAAAACCCGATTCTTGGATCAGAGGTATTGGTATTGTCCGGGCTCCATGGATTCAGATCACTTCTGAAATTGGTATTCTGGTAGCTGTCCAGTTCTCTTCTGATCCCATTCATTATCTGATGACCGAATACGCCTACCCATTGCATGTTGAAACTGAAATTCTTATACGTCGCATTGAACTGTGCCCCTGTCTGAAGCGTCGGCCATGGAGAACCCAGAAAAGTCCTGTCCTCCTGATTGATTTCGCCATCACCATTGATGTCAACAAAGCGAACATCTCCCGGCCTGGCAAATGGTTGGATGATCTGACCGTCAGCATTTCGGTAATTGTCGATTTCTTCCTGGCTTTGGAAAAGCCCATCTGTTTGCAATACATACCATTCACCCAAAGATCTTCCCAATTGGGTCCTTGTAATGCCGGTTTGGATATAGTTGACACCTTCACCAAGGTTTCCGATATCCACTACCCTGTTCCTGATAGTGGTAAAATTACCGGACACATCCCACTTGAATTCATTTTTTCTGTTCCGGTAGGTGGCTTCTACCTCAATACCTGTATTCCTGATGGATGCTGCATTTACCGCAGGTTCTCCGCCGAGGTTGCCCAAATACCATGCGATAGGCAAATTCACTAGGACATCCTTCGAAAGTGAATTATAGTATTCCGCTGAAATGATAAAACTATCATCAAAAAATCCGGCATCGAATCCTAAATTATGGCTCATTCTTCTTTCCCATCCCAAATTCGGATTGGCCAATCTTGCCTGGGTGGCACCTACATAAGCCGCCTGATCCGGTCCAAAAATCGCTCTGGGATTGGAATTCAAAAATCCGATATAATCCCATGATCCCACAGTCACGATACCCAATTCACCATAAGAAGCTCGGAGTTTCAAATCCGAAATCACCGATGATTCAAAAAAGCTTTCATCACCTATTCTCCAAGCACCTGCAATGGACGGGAAAAACCTGGACCTGTTTCCTTCACCAAACCTGGAATCCGAGTCATACCGACCGGTAAGGGTCAACAGGTATTTGTCCGCATAGGTATAATTGACCCTGCCGAGGTAGCCTGATATAATGTATTGCTGTGGAATAAAGCCATCTGCTATGGCCTCTCCTGTTGCCGAACTGACTGTGTTCAAATAAATGCCATCAAAGGATTGAAGATCAGTCCTGCCTGCTGACAGGATTTCCATTTTGGTACGTTGTTGGGAATGGCCCACTACACCATTGATGACATGTTTATCAATGGTTTTATTGAAATTAAGGGTATGTTCAAAAAGGAAACTTGAAAACAAACCCCGGTCCTCAATTACATTGGTCGGTGCGGCAGGCTGGTTGAAATGCCATTCTCCTGCCCTTCGCATTCTCTTATTATGGTCGAAGCTCAGTTCGGCACCTGCATTGAACCTGTACACCAAGGCATCTGTAATGTCCACATCAACGTAAGCATTGCCCACAATCTTTGCAAAATTGCTCCTCAAGCTGTTGATCGCATTGACCGCAACGGGATTCCAGGCATAGGTGACCGCATCCGTGGTTCCTTTGCCCCATCCGTCGGGATTTGCTTCCGAAATAAACCTATCGCCCTGAACCGGAATGACCGGTAGCAATTGGGGCATATCATAAAAAGAATTGCCCGTACCGGGAGATCTGGAAACGGAGTTTGTGAAAACCATATTTTCCCCAAAAGTTACTCTGCCCTTTTTGTTTCTTGTGTTGATCCTAAAGGCAACCCTTTCAAAATCTGTCCCGATCAAAACTCCTTTATTTTTGAAAAAACTTCCCGAAATCAAATAGCTGCTATTATCTGCTCCACCCGAAAGGGTCACATTATAATCCTGGGAATTGCCCATCCTTGTTCCCTCATCATACCAGTCCGTATTGATGGAAGGGTCAAATTGGGTTGAAACACTGGCAGGGGGAGTCAGTCCCGAATTGGTGAACTGCCTCCGCTGCATTTCCGCAAAATCAACATTGTTCATCATATCATATCCCGGGGGCAATTGTTCAAAACCATATTTGGCTGAAGCTGTAACCCTGGCAGCAC
>NZ_JBGTCA010000496.1:0-3072 GCF_041749095.1 Aquiflexum sp.
AGGCATCAAAACTATAATCCAATGAAAAGAATCCAATTTCTGTTCATCTGCCTTTTCCTCTTTGCTTTGCCATTAAAAGCGCAGGAATCCATTGAGTTCAAAATAGAGGCCCTTAGCAAAAATCCTGACAATAGAAAGGAAAAAGAACGGCTGGATCAATTGGCCGATTTATATTTTGAATTTAAGTTACTCTCAGACCCCGAACTTAACATCCCAACAAGGCAGACGGAATGGAGGGATTTTTCCGATTCAGGTATCAAACGTCGCAGGGACGGCCTTGAGCTGTTATCCAAAGCTGTAAAGTCCATCGATCGGTCCGGGCTTGGGCGTGAAGATCAACTGAATTATGATGTGTTAAAAAACACCATCGAAATTGAAAATGAAGGGGAAAAATTCCCTTATCAGTTAATGCCCATTACCAATAACCTATTCAGCAGCTATCATCAAAGGATTGTTAATTTTTCTACTAGAACGGCTATTCAAACCAATAAAGACGTGGATGATTTTCTCATCAAACTTGGGAAAATCCCCAAATTAATAGATCAACTCATTGGATTGATGGATAAAGGAATAGAGATGGGAATCATGCCTTCCAAAGCCAGCCTAAAAGGAGTTCCGGATCAGTTGCAAAATATGAGAGATAATGACCTTTTCCTATCCAACCTTAACGCTTACCTCTCCAAAAAACAGACAGCCTATAGTGAAGAAATAACCGATAAAGCTATGGGGATCCTTTCCGGAAGCGTGTTTCCTGCATTCGAAAAACTTCAATCATATATGGAGAAATCCTATATTCCAAACGCAAGGGAGTCTGTAGGATGGAAGGACATTCCGGATGGGGAAAGTTGGTATAATTATAGAATAAAAGTTGAAACCACCACCTCATTACCTTTTCATCAAATCCATGAAATCGGTTTGAGGGAAGTCAAACGGATAAGGGCAGAGATGGACTCCCTGATCCAATCCACCGGATTTACAGGTTCCTTTGATGAATTTAATACTTTTCTCAGAACCGACCCCCGGTTTTTCTTTGAGGAACCTGCACAACTTTTGGACGCTTACCGTGCCATCGCCAAGAAAATTGACCCTGAGCTTCCAAAAATGTTTGGAAAGCTTCCCCGAATGCCGTATGGAGTCTTCCCCGTTCCTGAAATCAGGGAGAAATATGCCACTACAGCCTATTATTCCCCAAGTTCTGCCTCATCGGGTAGGGCGGGCATATTTTACGCCAACACTTACGATTTAATGAGCCGTCCCAAGTGGGAAATGGAAGCTTTGACCATCCATGAGGCCATGCCGGGACACCATTTGCAAATTTCACTGGCACAGGAGATGGAAGATGTACCTGAATTCAGGAAATACGTCCGCTACACTGCCTTTTCCGAAGGATGGGGATTGTATTCCGAAAGTCTGGGCGATGAAATGGGTTTTTATAAGGATCCTTACTCAAAATTCGGACAACTTACCTATGAAATGTGGCGGGCCATCCGATTGGTAGTGGATACAGGTATACACGGCATGGGCTGGTCTAGGCAGGAAGCCATTGATTATTTTAAAGGCAATTCCGCCAAAACAGAACACGATATTACCGTCGAAATAGACCGATATATTGCCTGGCCAGCACAGGCCTTGGCCTACAAAGTTGGGGAATTGAAGATAAAGGAGCTCCGTGCAGCGGCTGAACAACAGTTGGGAGAAAAATTCGATATACGGATGTTCCATGATGAACTGTTGTCCTTTGGAGCTCTGCCCTTGAGTATTCTAGAGGAAAGGATGAGAGAATGGATTATATCATTAAAATAGATACATCCCTAGCTTGGGTTGCCTATCCAAATTTACCGCATTGAATTTCAGATTCACTAGATCTCATTAATAGGGTGATCGGGTGATCTGGTGATCGAGTCATCGGAGATCGAGAATCCAAAATCCGAAATCCGAAATCATAAATCATAAATCACCAATCATAAATTCTGCAACCAATCGACCAAAGATTGCAACCTAATGACAAAGCCGCTTGTAATGAAAAAAGTAACTTGGCCCCATGAAATCGAGCATGAGGAAAACCTCACACGGAGGGACGATTATAACCATGCGAGATTCTCCCGAGAGTCGGGACAGGCTATCCCGATAAACCGGGACAAGTTATGCCCTTTGAAAAACAAAAAATAAACAGATGAAACATACTCCCTTTTGCTTTGACAGAAGCACCTACCTGCTGTTGTTTCTTTTGGGTTCAATCCCTGCGATTTTAAATCCCGCCTTTGCCCAAAAAGAAAGGATCACCACCACCATCAGCCGGGCAGAATCGGAATCCCATCTCCGGTTTTTGGCCGCCGATGAATTAAGGGGGCGCAATACGGGGACCATTGAACTGGACATAGCCGCCAGGTATATCGCCGAGCAGTTCCGTAAATATGGGCTAAAGCCCCCAAATGAAAATGGTGACTTTCTTCAGGACATTCCGATGAGAAGGTATGTTAAACCCCAACAGGCAGAGGTACAGCTGTTGGACCAAACATTTGTCCTTGGTAAAGATCTTTTCTGGATGATGGGTAGCAATTTAATGGTGGAAGCGCCCCTTGTATTGGTACTTTCCGATAAAGACTTTGAAAGGACTGACATGAAGGATAAAATAGTCATACTTCCTGTCTCCCTGTCTAGAGTTCAGAGGGAAGAAAGAAGATTGCTTGTAGATAAAAAAGGGGGATTGGCCATAATTGAATTATTTTTAAGGGAAAATCACCTAAGAAGGCCTTGGGGTACCTTTATGAGGTTTTTCAATTCTGATAGAATAGTCCCTGAGTCAAAGTCACTTAAAAGCGACCTGCCCCACCTATGTATTAGGGATACACTTAACAGTACTTTTAACCAATTAAGACGTCAAGGGAGGCATAATCTAAAAATTTCACTATCATCCGATGGGTATACGAACATTAAATCCTCCAACGTGGCTGGCATCATTGAGGGGACTGATGAAACCATGAAACAGGAATATATTGTATTGACTGCCCATTACGATCATCTTGGTGTGATCCATTCTACCACTTTCACAGATTCCATTTATAATGGAGC
>NZ_JBGTCA010000497.1:0-4459 GCF_041749095.1 Aquiflexum sp.
AAAACCCGCCCATTGGTTCCTTACGAACCCACGTACAGTAGAGCCTTCATATCCTGTCAGGGCAGGGTTGAAGTAACCTTGCATGTGGCTGAACTGTGCCACGTATTTTCTTGTCTGTGCATGCAGGCTGCCCAAAACAGATCCGATCAGAAGTAAAGTGAGTAAAGTTTTTTTCATGGGAATATTTTTTTATTGAATCTTAAAATTGGATGATTAAGGGGACACCAATCTGATACGGTGTCCCTTTTTTAAATCTATTTTAGCAATACATAAAGAAGTCCTTTCCTGATTTCCCCTGTTTCACCAACCTCTATGGTCCAGTAGTAAGTACCGACGGGAACATCCCTTCCGTTTACAGTTCCATCCCATTTCACACTCGGATCAAGGGTGTAGAACATTCGCATCCCGCCACGGTCAAAAATCTGGAGTCTGACACCTTCATAGAACATCAGGTCAGGAACTCCCCATCCATCATTGTATCCATCATCTCCAGGTGTTATTGTATTTCCAACAAATAGCTCTGTGATAGATTTTCTATGACGGGTCAGTTTTTCAAGGAATTCCAAGGTATTGCCGTCTCTGTCTGTTATCAGGAAGTTGACAAAGAACTCCGTTTTACCCGCTGCAGGATCCGCTGACACCCAATAGAGCTGATTGCCATTTCTGATTTCAAAGTAGCCATTGTCCCTGTCCCCATCGATCAAAATGATTTCATGGATATTGTCCACTGGATCTACCACAGAAATATCTGCGATAAAGATGGCGTCTTCGTCGGGTTCCGCCACAAAATCATATTGGCTGAGATTGACCCGAATTGGAGCAGGTTTTGGAAGTACTGTTACCAAAATATCAGAAGGTAAATTATACCCATTCATAAGGCCGGGATATGACTTGAAGTCACCCATAATCTGGTAAGTACCTCTTTTGTAAATATCCAGGTTTGATTTATCCCAAGTGACTTCAAGGTTGACGATCTCACCTGAACCCAATACTGCTACTATTGAATTTGGTAACATGGCATCAATACCTTCGTATCCCCAAGGAATCTCAATATCCGAAAGATTGATAAACATGACAGGTGATCTGTCCCTTACATAGTCAGGTACACCATCCCCATTTGAATCCAGATAACTAATCGGATTGTATGGATCTGTATTTTGGATGACTTCTATATAATCAGGAACTTCGTCTCCATCTGTATCCAAATAATCAGTAGGATCATGTGGATCAGTGTCCTCTCTTATCTCCTGAATATCAGGTACGCCATCTCCATCAGAATCCAACCTGACGGAGGAAACTGTAAATACAGATGATTGGGCTTTTAAATTAGTATAGTTTCTAAGGTGAACTGTAGTATCCTGGATTTCCTGACCATATTCCAACAACCAGTCAGAACCCTCTTTTCTCACCAGAGACTTCAACTGAAAATCAAGAGGCTCAGTAACTTTGGTCCAGGAAAACTGTAAATCTACCATAGCTTCCTCGTCTCCAGGGATCAGGGAAGTGACTTTCCAGAAAAATGGCAGAGATTCAGGTTCACTCAGCCTATCCATTCCAATTGAATAAGCAGTGGCAGAGGATTGGTTGACAATGCTCACATCCGCCTTACTGTCTATTCCTACTTTCAAAAAGGCTTTTTTTCCCATTTGGAGGATTCTCGTCTTCAATAAAGCATCAGGACTTAACATTTCTATATATCCTGATTGAGGCAATGTTATGGCCTCAGCTTGGATGATTTGACTGTTGTCCTTAAGTTTTACCGAAGGCGCAGAAAAAATCACACCTTCCCCTTTCAAGGTAAGTTTGCTTTCCCCGACCAAGGTTATGTCTTGCGAATAGAGCTCGGTAGAAATGCATAAGGAAATAAAAATCCCCAGAAATATTTTGATGTAATTTTTCATATTCTATTAATAAATTCAGCTTTTCCGAATTGAAACTAAATCTGTTTGTTCGGGTAAAACTATTTTTAAATACTAGCCAATTTTAACTATCAAATTGATTCAGAATTATTGCATTATTTAGAAGAGGCATAGTCGGAAGTCCAAAATTCCTATCTAATCCAAGTTGAAAACCATGCATCAGGAGAAGAACTAGTTCTTCCGGTGCCGACATCTGCAGACCAATGAACACCTTGGTCATAATTTACTGAGTGGTACATTCTTGGCCAACCCACCGCACCACCAGGGCAACAATACGCCCATAGCCAGGAGCCAGAGTTTACAACAAACGTAGAAGATGCACCGTTTGCCCATGTGGCAGCCCCATTAACTTCTGTTGCAGTGCTCCGTAACGCGCCTATTGCTAATGGCGATGTGGAAGTTGTTTTGTGGGCATAGGAGGTAGACGAATTCCCTGATCGCAATTGCACATCTGTACTTAAATTGGCTAATTCAATAACATAATTTCTAGGCAAATACCCCAAAACATTTGGAGATGTTACCGAGGTAGATTCTGGTACCGTAGTTGGTCCTGCTCCAACATTCAATAACATCCATCCTCCACCATCTGTTGTCATATCGGCATATATTTGAAAAGGTGTCCCACCATTAATATTTGGATTGCTGATCCAATAAATGCCGCTAGGAGATGATTCGTAATCTGTTTTTATTTGCTTGGCACTTGTTCCTGCCGTAGAAGAGCTTAATCCATCTTTAACTATTGGTAACGGTGTGTCCAACTTTTTACCAAAAATGTTTAGACCTCTTCCAGTACCTATTCCACCATTACTATTTACGTTTTTAGTAGCATCAGAAGTAATTTGACCATTCTTGGTCAATGCATTTAATTTGGAGAAAACTGAAATTTCATCAATGCTCCCGGATCTTATTAAGATTTCCATCTTGTCAAAACTTGGTGAAAATCCTGATTTTGCCGCTGAGGGATTTGTTGGATTTAAATAATCAAAGGTGGACAAATTCGGGTTTATCCACATTTCCGTTTTATTCAACGTATAATCCACTCGAACCACTACCAGATTTTGTGCACTCAAACTTGCAGTTGAGGTAGCTGTATTACTAAGCGTAGCATCCAAAATGGACATAAAAGAACCACTACTCGCACCAACACCTCCGGTCAGTGTCCCCTCACTGAAAAACCTAATTTGAGGAGTACCACCTCCTCCATTTGCCTCAAAAACAGATAAAAACTGAAAATAAACAATCCCTTGATTTTGTAAAGGAAATGATCTTCCTAAAGCTGCAATATCATTACATGTTCCGTAACACGTATAATCAAATTCAGCCTTAAGGCCAGAAGTTGTCAGTCCGGAATAGGTAAAACCTGTTGTCGAAGTTTTCAAGAATCTATCCAGGTAGGGCTTCATCCAAGGATTTGTCCATCCTGTTCCACCTGATGCATTTAGTAATGAAGACCCACTGCTATAATTAAATCCCTCATACGCTACAAGTTTAAATCCCTGAGGAACTGTTTGAGCGATTCCGGAAAAAATGAAAAGCAGGAAAACCATACAAAATAAACCAAGTCTTCTTGAGCTTTTCATTAATAGAACCTTTGGATTATATCTAGACATCTATTTAGTTTTTAAGTATTGGCATTAATAGTAATAATCCATTTGAATTCTATCCCCTGCCGCAAGCGCATATGCTCCATTATTAGTAGGATTATAAGTCAGTGTATTTCCACTCATCGAGTAAGCGGTATTACTTATGCGGACACCATTGACATACATTTTTACTTTACTATTTGAAGATGGTGTTTGAGTCAAAGTAAAACCTGTCTGGGATGCTGTGGCCGAAAATTCATCGGCAACTTCCCTAACCAGGCTTGCAGCAGCCGCAACGAAAGCAGTTGTGGCGATTTTTGTGGAATTATCTCCCGCTGTGGGAGTCGGCGCTAAGGGTGCTCCGGTAAAAGTAGGTGAATTGGAAAAAACAACTGTACCTGTTCCTGTCTCATCCGTGACTGCACCTGATAAATTTGCTGAAGTAAACGAACCCAAAGAAGCCACGTTACCTACCGAAGTGACCATGCCGGTTAAATTAGCGTTTGTAGCATTTGCTGTCATTACAAAAGCGGTGGTTGCCAGTTGTGTGGTACTTGTTCCTGCTGCGGCTGTTGGTGCCAATGGCACTCCAGTTAAAGATGGAGATGCTAAATTTGCCTTTAAATTCAAAGCCGTCTGTGTCGCTGTTGAAACTGGCTTGTTTAGATCAGTTGTATTGTCCACATTACCCAATCCAACCATTACTTTATCAATCCCTGAAACTGTCCCTGTGAAGGTTTTATTTCCTGCTATGGTTTGGGCAGTTGTCAAATCCACAAAGTTGGTAGAGGAGGCCGCTGCCGTTACGAAGGCAGTAGTTGCAATTTGAGTAGTGTTTGTTCCTGCTGCGGCTGTTGGTGCCAATGGCACTCCAGTTAAAGATGGAGATGCTAAATTTGCCTTTAAATTCAAAGCCGTCTGTGTCGCTGTTGAAACTGGCTTGTTTAGATCAGTTGT
>NZ_JBGTCA010000498.1:0-2317 GCF_041749095.1 Aquiflexum sp.
AAGCTTCAGAGAGATACGGCACAAGATTTTGAAATCATCGCCAAACTACCTATCAGGCGTTTGGATCAGGATTTATATTTGTTTTTTTTTATCCATAGGACAAATACTGTCATCCCAATCAGTCCTGCATTGAACCAAAAATGCTCTGCCCAGCCCATGCTTTCCAGAAACCCGGCACAGTTGCAGGGCACCCTTGGAAAAGCTCTCCACCAGATCAGACCCACATAAGTATTGAATACTGTCAGCAGTAACAAGGAACCAATCAGTCCCCACCACCTGGTAATTGTAAATACCAACAAAAGGCCCAGCACAATTTCCGATATAGGCACCGCATAGCTGATGATATCTGCCAGCTCTTTGGGAAAAGGCTGATTGTGGAAGGCATTCCAGCTTCTTTTCCATTCCAGTAATTTCTCTATACCTGAGTAGGTCCAAATGATCACCAGAATAAAAACAGCGGTTTGTTCCGGTACCTCATATGCATCCAGTTTTCTTGCATACCCTGAAAAAGAATTTGGTTCCATGTTTATTGGCCTGATTTTGAATTGAAATTAAAAAAGATAAAATGTGCTTAAAAACATGTGCAATGATTTCTTTTTAAATTTCCCGAATTGATTATTCACTAATCAAATTTGGTAAATTTTGTTTTTTGCTCAGTACTAAGTATTGTCAAAAACGACCTGATTTATTATGTTTGCTTATGCAGTAGTTTAGTTTGATGTAATGTTCCATTTTTAAATTGCCGGAAATGAAAAGAAATTTACGTATCCTTTTATTGAAAAAAGAACTGGATCACTTGCTGAGACTTCATGAAAATGTCTATTTCAAACTCAGACCATATCTTGAGGAAAGATCATATACAAAAGGTAAAATCATAAAAGAATTAGGCCAGTTAGAGTCCCATGCAAGGTTTGTATACAAAGGCTATATCGCCAAAATGCGGCCCTCTAAAAAAGGAAGGGATTTCAGATTGAGGGTTTTCAGTCCAGGTAAAGTCGCATCAGATTTTGAGTCATTTTTTTACGACGCGCCTTCAGATTTTTATCTGAAAGCAATCACTTAAGTATCCACTTTTGAACTGAAAAATGAAGTTGAAAAAATTCTTCTCAAGGAAGTTCCCGAGGTTGCAGAACTTGCATCTTATATCAATAGAGAGATATTGAAGGAATCTATTCATTGGCATCATTCATTCACTTTATCCAGAAAGGAAGGATATAGGAATATGAGAAAGAATTTCCCTTTACACATGAATTTTTTCTCCAATAAGGATCTTTCATTTCTGATGAAGTGTTCTACATCAAAAATTAATGATATGAACAAAGAACTTTTTAATGATGAATTTGGCTTGTAAGAAAAATCCCAATGCTGTTCAATTGATCCAAAACACGCTGGCTAAAACATCCGGTCACCTTTTTCAAAAAGGGCAGATCTATCCTTTGGATCATATATACCGCCTGATAAAATTTCAAGTCATCAAAAGTTTGTAATTTTTCAAAATACGGACTTAACTGTATCAATCTTTTCAGATAAACAGATTCTTCAAACCCAAATATCCCAGCATCTTCAATAAGGAAATTCTTAAATGGCAATAACCAATAACCTTCGAGTCCATAGATTGGATTTACCAGATAATCTTTGTCAAGGTATGCTTTTGGAAATGAGTCTGTACTGGAAAGAATCCTTAAGAAAGACATTTTTGGGAGAATCTTACAGCCCATTTTTGGGTGGAAAGAAATTTTCTCCTTGTTGAGAATGCCATGTTTACAGATAGGGGAATAAAAGAATTCTTCTCCCTGAAATGCTTTAAACTCGAATTTCGACTTCCTGTACCTTTCCAGCAAAACAGAATTAAGATCAATATTTTCCATCTTGGTATTTTTTCGGATCAAGTTTTATACCCAGTTCCTTAAATACATTTAAGAATTCGTTGACGACCTTTTCACCACAGCTCCTGACACCCATCATATCTTTTTTTGTAGCAAAAGATGCCAACTTGACCAATTGACCCAATGTTGGGCCAGGTTTTCTGACCGCAATCCCTAGTGTCAATTGCTTTTGAGGTTTACACAATCCAAGTTCAACCAATGAATTCACCCGGTGCCACATGGAAGGTTTGACCATATCGTGGAATAAGCACCAATAATCTATATTCCAGAAACTCTTAAGATCCTTAGGTGGCTCACCTTCTTTCCAATTAATGGAGGAGTTCAGATAAATCCGTGAAGACATTGAATGGATATCTTTCAATCGATGCTGCGGGAATATTTCTATGTATTCATCAGGTGCAAAAGAAATAGATAAGAGATACTCATAATCA
>NZ_JBGTCA010000499.1:0-37887 GCF_041749095.1 Aquiflexum sp.
AAACAACCGTATGAACCGGTTGGAAGATAATTTGGAAAACCTTAAAAGCAAAGTTGACCGAATAGACCTGCAAATCAACACACATCTAATCCCCACCCAAGGCGTGTTTTTTGACGGCCAAATATTTGATGCATACGAGCTTGCTTCCAAAATCATCCGCTCTGCAAAACAAAGTATTGTGCTAATTGACAATTACATTGACGAAAATACCCTTACCCATCTAGCCAAAAAGGACAAAGGCGTAAAAGTGCATTTACTCAGCAAAACCCCTTCTACAGGCTCAGGACAGGCAAACAAAAAACTGCTATTAGATGTACAAAAAGCCAATGCCCAATATGGCAACTTTGAACTAAAAACCTTCAACCAAAGCCACGACCGTTTTTTGATTATTGATGGTAAAGAAGTGTATCATTTAGGTGCGTCGCTGAAAGACTTGGGAAAGAAGTGGTTTGCATTTTCAAAGTTGGAAACGAAGTCGGTGGAAGGAATTATGAACGAAATAAAGGGAATGATATGAGCTTTGATAAACTCACTTACCAGAAAGGCGATGCCCTGAGCCTGCCGAAGGGTTGGGAAATAAAGAAGTTGGGGGATGTATGCACTATAAAAGGGCGAATTGGATATAGGGGTTACACAAAACAGGATTTGGTTGAAAAAGGATATGGAGCAATTTCATTAAGTCCATCAAATATCCAAAACAACAAATTCAATTCAAATGAATGCACTTACATTTCATGGTTTAAGTATGAAGAGTCACCAGAAATAATGGTTTTTAATGGTGATATCTTATTTGTTAAAACCGGTTCAACTTTTGGCAAAGTAGCATTAGTAGAAGATTTACCGGCGCGAGCAACGATAAATCCACAATTTGTAGTTTTAAAAGAATTAAAATGCTCTAATAGGTTTTTGTATTATGCTCTGACAACTAACTCTTTTAAGAAGCAGGTGGATGGAATAATAGGTGGAGCAGCAACTCCAACATTATCTCAGACAAATTTAGCAGAACTTGAAGTACCAATCCCACCCCTCCCCGAACAACATAGCATAATTTTCATATTAGATGAAGCCTTTGCCGCCATAGCCAAGGCCAAAGCCAATGCCGAACAAAACCTCAAAAATGCCAAGGAACTTTTTGAAAGCTATTTGCAGGGGGTGTTTGAAAAGGGGGATTGGGAAACGAAAACGCTCAATCAAATTTCTGAAAACCTCGATAGTAAAAGAGTTCCAATTACCAAAAACATAAGAAAAAGCGGAGATATTCCATATTATGGAGCTTCAGGGATTGTAGATCATGTTGAAGACTACCTTTTTGATGAAGATTTGCTTTGTATTTCAGAAGATGGTGCAAATCTTTTAGCAAGAACTTATCCTATTGCTTTTTCAATTTCAGGAAAAGCTTGGGTAAACAATCATGCACATGTTTTGAAATTTCCAAATTTAACAACACAGAAATTTGTAGAAACCTATATCAATTCAATTAAGATTGATGATTTTGTAAGTGGAATGGCACAGCCTAAATTAAATCAAGCAATGTTGAATAGAATTCCAATTCCGTTTCCTCCCATTGCAGAACAACAAACCATCGTCCGTCGATTAGATGCCCTGCGATCCGAAACACAAAAGTTGGAAGTCCTCTACCAAAAGAAACTGGATGATTTGGAAGAGCTGAAAAAATCAATCCTACAAAAAGCATTTGCGGGGGAGTTGAAAACTGAAAAGGAGGTGGTGGTATGAGAAGGCATCCCTTTGAACTTTTTCTCTACAAAAATGCAGCATTGTGGTTTCTTCATTCCCTAAACGGGCAGGACCCTGTCCCGATCAATCAGATACGTGATAAAATTCATTCACCGGAATTTCTTACATTTAACTTAAACAATAGGAACATCTCTTGCACGGTTTTGCCCATGCCGCTGAATAGAGGAAAAAAAGGCGAAACGATTGCTTACAAATTGGGAATTTATAAAGAGAGAATCCGATAATCGAAAATGCAATCAGGGAAGTCATCATAAAAAATGAGCGATCAGGATAAAAATACCGAAGGCTTTATCCCCTCCCATGGAGGTTACCGCAATCTGTTCAGTTATCAGAAAGCAGAAATCATCTATGATGGCACCGTGTATTTCACCAATCGCTTTTTTCATAAATATGACCGCACCGTAGGTCAAATGGTCCAAGCCGCCCGCAGTGGCAAGCAGAATATCGCAGAGGGCAGTATGGCTTCTGCCACTTCCAAGGAAATGGAAATCAAGCTCACCAATGTAGCCCGGGCAAGTCTGGAAGAACTGCAGATTGACTATGAGGACTTTCTGAGAACCAGGAAGCTGCCCATTTGGGAAAAGAATCATCGCCTAGTGGCCCGCATTCGTGAGTTGAACAAGAGTATCCCCACTCCAACCTACGATACCTTCAAAAAAGCCATCGAGCACGAGGACCCCGAGATCTGTGCTAATGCCATGATCACCCTAATCAAAATCTGCACCTATCTGCTTAAGCAGCAGATAAAGCAATTGGAGATTGCTTTTATAAAAGAGGGGGGATTGAGAGAAAGAATGACGAGGGCTAGAATTGAGGAGAGGAAAAAGAAGAAGCCTTGAATATAATGGGATATTTGGGACCCGTGGGACGGGGTTCCACGAGTTTCACGAGTCCCACATAACAATAAAAAATAATAAATGAACGAATCAGAAACCCGGGCAGAACTTATAGACCCCAAGCTAAAAGCTTGTGGGTGGGGTGTTGTGGAAGGCTCTAAGGTCCTTCGGGAATACAATATTACCGCAGGTAAGATTCAGACCGGTGGGGGAAGGGGCAGAAGAGAAATTGCTGATTATGTGTTGGTTTATAAAGGCATCAAGTTGGCGATCATAGAAGCCAAAAGTGAAGTTCAGGAAGTAGGGGCAGGGGTCATGCAAGCCAAAAAATATGCGGAGAAGCTACAATTAGAAACCACCTACTGCAGTAACGGAAAAAGCATTTACCAAATCTGCATGAAAACAGGGGTTGAGGGTTTGGTAACCGATTACCTCAGCCCCGAACAGCTTTGGGACAAGACCTTTCCGGCATCAAGCCCTAAAGACGACTCGTATACTGTACCTGCCGAAGTATGGAGAGAGAAATTTGCACATGTACCCTTTGAAGATAAAAGCGGCACTTGGCAACTGCGCTACTATCAGGAAATAGCCGTTAAAAATACCTTGGAGGCATTGGCTAAGGGGCAAGACCGCATTTTGCTTACCCTCGCCACAGGAACAGGAAAAACGGCCATTGCTTTTCAGATTGCCTGGAAATTGTTTCAGACCCGTTGGACAGTCCAACATGCCAACAGGCCCCATGAGTCGGCAAGACGACCGAGGATTTTGTTTTTAGCGGATAGAAATATCTTAGCAGACCAAGCCTACAATTCCTTTTCGTCATTTCCCGAAGATGCTTTGTTGCGGATCAAACCCAACGAGATCAAAAAAAGCGGAAAAGTGCCGACCAATGGCAGCATTTTCTTTACCATTTTTCAAACCTTTATGTCAAGCTCCGGGACAGAAAAGGAAAATGATATCATCGAAAATAATGAGTTCCTAGTGGCTGCCGAGCCCCTTGGAGAATACCATACTTCCAATTATAATTTTGGACAATACCCAAAAGATTTTTTTGATTTTATCATCATTGATGAGTGTCACCGTGGGGGCGCAAATGACGAAAGCAATTGGCGGGGCATTCTGGAATATTTTAGTCCCGCAGTGCAATTGGGCCTGACCGCCACACCCAAGCGAAAAGATAATGTGGACACTTACCGCTACTTTGGCGAACCTGTCTATATCTATTCGCTGAAGGAAGGTATCAATGATGGTTTCCTCACGCCTTTCAAAGTAAAAAGCATCAAAACCACTTTGGACGATTACCGCTATACTTCGGACGACACGATTGTGGAAGGAGAAATTGAAGCAGGCAAACTCTATGAAGAAAAGGACTTTAACCGAACGATTGAGATTGTTGAACGAGAGGCAAAAAGAGTGAACATCTTTTTGGAAGAGGCAAACCAAAAGGAAAAGACAATTATTTTTTGTGCCAATCAAGCACATGCAGCTTTGATAAGAGATTTGGTCAATCAATATGCGAAAAGTAAAGATCCATTCTATTGTGTTCGGGTAACTGCCAATGACGGAGAAGAAGGGGAAAGATTGTTGAGAGAATTTCAGGACAACGAAAAAACAATCCCCACCATTCTGACCACTTCGCAGAAACTCTCCACAGGAGTAGATGCCAGGAATATCCGCAACATTGTCTTGCTCCGTCCGGTCAACTCCATGATTGAGTTTAAACAAATCGTAGGGCGTGGAACGAGGTTATTTGACGGCAAGGAGTTTTTTACCATCTACGACTTTGTAGATGCCTACAAGCATTTTTCAGACCCTGAATGGGATGGAGAACCTTTGGAAGAAGAGCCTTGCAAAAAGTGTGGTCAAAATCCCTGTGAATGCGAATATGTCCCGCCCCAACCTTGCACCGTATGCGGTCAAAGGCCATGCATCTGCGAAAAAGAACCACTACCACCTTGTGAGAAATGTGGAGAGCGGCCTTGTGTCTGCAAAAAGAAAATAAAAGTCAAACTGAAAAAGGGTAAGGAACGGGAAATACAACATATGATTTCCACTTCTTTTTGGAGCGCAGACGGCAAACCCATTTCGGCAGAAGAATTTTTGAGCAATCTTTTTGGCGAGTTGCCCAGACTTTTCAAGGATGAAGAAGAATTAAGGAAACTTTGGAGCAATCCAATTACAAGAAAAACTTTGTTGGAGAATTTGGATACAGCTGGTTATCCCAAAGATGATTTATTGACTTTGCAAAAGTTGGTCGATATGGAGAAAAGCGATCTGTACGATGTATTGGAATATGTATTCAATGGCGACTATATTGCCATGACCCGGGAAGCCCGTGCCAAGGCAGCTGAAGCAACGATTTTTGCCCTGCTCAATGACAAACAAAAAGAGTTTATCACTTTCGTATTGAGCAAATACATTGAAACCGGAGTGGACGAACTCGATCAGGACAAACTCCCCATCCTGCTGACCAACAAGTATCAATCCTTGGAAGATGCCAAAGAAATTTTGGGAGACGTAGCGAATATCAGCAGGCTGTTTATCGAATTTCAAGAACACCTTTACAATCAGAAAGCAGCGTAATACCAAGACAATAAGTCAATGGTTTACATAGACGAATAGACAGAACATCAGTATCCTATCCCAAAAACATATTGAAAACCGGATTTTTACTTTTCGTGGTTTTCAGGTGATGATAGACCGTGATTTAGCAGAAAAATATCAGGAAGAAATCCGGGTATTGAATGAGGGTGTAAAAAGAATTCAAAATGAAAACTTGATATCATATTTTGTGATATCAAGGGCATGGTGGCAAAAACAGAGCAACTGTCAAGTATTCCTTGACCTTTCAAAAAATATATAACTGTACATGAAAAACGAAATCATCTTATATAGGCCCGATGAACTTGCTGAACATATTGAGGTGAGGGTGGATGAGGATAATGAAACGCTTTGGCTTACCCAAGAGCAAATTGCTCAACTTTTTGTAAGAGAAAGAAGTGTCATAACCAAACATCTCAAAAACATCCTCAAGTAACAGGAATTAGACGAAATTGTGGTTAGTGCATTTTTTGCATATACCACTCATCACGGAGCCATTGAGGGAAAAATCCAAACAAAGAATGTGAAATTCTCTAAATTAAAGCCTATGGAAAGTATAATTTTTAAGTCGGCCATTGAAATTTTATCATTGATACACAGTGGTAAAGTCAGTTCAAAGGAAGTTTTACAGGCTTTCTTGGAACAAATAGAGAAGTATCAGCCTAAAATTAATGCGATTACTGACTTAAAAGACAGGGAGGTATTGCTACTGGAAGCGGAGCAAAAAGATCTTATGTTGAAAAATGGCGAATTGATGGGTCCGCTGCATGGGCTTCCAATGACTGTCAAAGATGCTTTTAATGTTAAAGGGTTGATTAGTTCCTTGGGAATTCCTTCCCTTCGAAAGAATGTAGCAAAGGAAGATGCTGTACTCGTTCAAAAGTTGAGAAATTCAGGAGCGATCATCATAGGAAAAACAAACCTTCCTTTGTTTTCTATTGATTGGCAAACCACAAATACCTGGTTTGGCCAAACAAACAATCCGTATAATACAGAATATGTTGCAGGAGGTAGTTCAGGAGGATCGGCTGCAGCCTTAGCAATGGGTTTTACGCCTTTAGAATTAGGCTCTGATGCAGGAGGTTCTATACGGGTGCCCGCTCATTTTTGTGGTGTTTGTGGTATTAGGCCGACAGAACAGACGCTTTCCAATCGGGGCCAGTTTCTTGCTCCCGGAAAGCCGCAGGGACAAAGACAGATTACAGTGGCCGGTCCGATGGCAAGGACAGTTGACGACTTGTTACTCGCCATGTCTGTCCTGACACATCAACCGGAAATTTCAGAAATTTACCCTGTTGATTTCAATCGAAGCAGTTGGGATAAATCTCCATTAAAGATCGCCTATTCAAGGACTATGTATGGATTGGAAGTTCAGGATGATTATCAGGATTTGATATCCAACTTCCTTACCAAAATCAAGTCGGCCGGTCATTCCATAAAGGAAGATCAACCGGATTATGATGCAGATTTGGCATATAGAATCAATGGCAGGTTTATGGGGTTTGAAGTTTCATCTGGCTCTCCCATGCCTCCTTTTATTACAAGCATTTTCATGTTCTTGTTTTTACTTATTAAATACCGGGACATCCATTGGGCACGGAGTACTTATAGAGGTATCCGCATGTCTCCCAATATGCATTTGAAAACGACTGAGGCAAAGGAAAAAATTGGGGATCAGTTTATTGATTTTTTTAATAATTATGATCTTTGGATAACTCCTGTAGCATCCATTACCGCTTTTAAACATCAAAAAGCAGGAAAGCCATTTTTAGTCAACGGCAAAAAAGTGGCCTATGCTGATGCCTTAGGCCGATTTAATTTTGATACTTCCATAGGGGGCCATCCAGTGGTAGTTATTCCTATCGGTATTGCAAAAAATGGTTTACCGGCAGGAATATCTCTTCACGGGCGTAAATGGGAAGACAAAAAGCTATTAGAAATCGCAAAAGAATTTCAGGAACAATTTACAAATGGCTTTATAATTCCGGAGATGTAGTTTTTGATTTCATTTTTTCCGGCCCTATTTGCCAAACCAACCTCTATCTCTTCAGCAACTTAAACCCAATCTCCCTTCCCTGTCCCTGAAACATGGCCAAGTTGATCCAGAACCAGGCAAACTGCTCCATCAGTTCAAATTTATCATTTCCTCCTATAGGGTAGCACTCCGCAAATCCGGCATCTTTGGCCAATTGGATAGCAGCGGATTTACCCTTTTCACTGTCACCGGCTACAAATAGGTCAATGGCCTTTTCCCCATAAACTGGGTTTACCATGTTGTTAAATCCGGTCGTATTGAAGCATTTGACTACATCCTTGGTTTGGGTATTTGCCAAAATGGCTTCTGAGGTCGTTTTGAACCCTTGCGGTCCTCTGCCCATGATGATATTCATGGCATCTATGATGATTTTTCCCGAGGTACCCCCAAGACTTTTGGCGACTTCTACGGCCACAGTGGCAGGAGTAGCGATAAGGATAACCTCCGAAAGGGCAACTGCTTCCATTACCGGATAAACTTTCGTGTTGGGATTGTCCAGCAGTTCTCGGCCTTTATATACTGCTGTGTCCTGCACGCCAAGATTAATTTCATGTCCGGCTTTCGCCCATTTGGCAGCGAGTGCCCCACCGACATTACCGGTTCCGATGATTGCTATTTTCATAATTGTATTGTTTTTAGTATAAAATTTTTAATTGTATCACGTCCTGAATATACTAGACACTTTTTTATTGTTTTTTTTTGTTTCACCCCTCATCTTTCATCTAAAGAGATTGCCACGTCGCACGAAGGACTGTTCAAAATATCAAAGTTTCCCAAGTGCTCCTCGCAATGACGCACTACCTGTCACGTCCTGAAATTACTTGACACTTTTTGATTGTTTTTATATCGTCCGTGCCTAAGGCACTTTAGGATCCAATTCTAATCATTAATCCCGGCAATAAATTACCGGGCTATAATTTCGGTCATGCCTACGGCATTTTTCTACCTTGTCCTTTATCCCCCGAAATACTTCGAGACAGGCTTTTATCCCTTCTCCTTCATGATTTACTTCTGACTTCGGACTTCCCTGCCTATCGGAAAGGTAAGAGTACGGTTTGTAATTGAATTCCAGGTTACTTGAAGAAAGCGCCATTTTTTCAATCCAAGTATCCTGAAACTGGAACCAGATTGTCAGGAATGGATTTTTCTCCCAGCATTTCTCTCAAATCCCGCTCTATCCCAATACAAAGTGATGTAAGCGGAACATCCGTGATCCTGTTTTCGAAAGGATCCTCATTAACTTCTCCGACTTTGGCCAATATGGCGAAAACAAAGGAAATGATCAATGAAACAGGAATCATCATATAACCAATCTCCAACCTGCTGAAATCCCCAATCAAAGAAAAGGGGAGGAGCAGCATGAATGCGTACAGAAACAGCCTGGTGAAAAAATCATATTGCCTGAGCAAAGGCGTGTTTTTGATCCGCTCACAGCCTCCCTGATAATTGGCCAGGGCCAGTAACTGCCCTTCCATCTGAAAGGAATCAAAACCTCCCAAAGTACCATTGGACATAGCCTCATATATTTTTTTTCCCATCTGAAGTTGGAGGTAATTGGGTTTATTTTGGCTCTGTAGCAATACTTGGTAATCTTCAGAACTGAGCAAGGGTTTTAATTCTTCCCAGTTTTCCTGTTTTCTCAGGTTAAGCCTCAGTGCATGTACCCAGGCGATACAGGCATAAACCAACTGCTTTTTAAAGGATTCACTTCTTTCCCGGTCATAATTGGCCTGATGGGAGTGGCTGTCCGCAAAGGTGATTACCAAGCGGGCCAAAACCCGACTGGAATTGACAATTCCTCCCCAGAGTGTTCTTGCCTCCCACCAGCGTCCATAGGAACTGTTGTTCCGGAAGGCAATGAAAATGGCCAGAGCACTTCCGAGAATGGCAGAAATAGAGAAGGGTAAGGCTACTGCACTGATTCGATAATTATAGAGTACCCAAACAAGTAATGAAATCAATAAGGAAAAGATGAATTCCTTTTGGACGAATTGAAAAACCTTGATTGGGTTAAAATTTCTTTTGACAATCATAAATTTTTCTTAAGAGTCATTCAGCATTTCCACAACCATCTCCGCTGCCGCAGCTCCTGAATTTTGTTGCTGACCTGTGATCAGATTACCGTCTTTGATGGCGTAGGAAGCAAAGGGGGGAGCTACTTTGAAGTGTGTGTCCGAAATCTTTTTGGCTTCATCCTCTATCCGGTAAGGTTGGAGTTTCATGCCTACTGCCTGATCGACTAACTCCTCTTCCGCATCAGCTAAACCCGTCCAGGTATTTCCATTTATCAAAAGCTCCCCATTGGATTTTTTTGCTTCCAGAAGTAGGGTAGTGGAGTGGCAAACAGCCGCACTGGGCTTGCCCGCTTCATAAAATGCAACAAAAAGTTTTTCCAGGTCTTTGTTGCCCCGAAATGTGAACATCGGTCCTTGACCTCCCACCAGAAAGATAGCTGCAAAATCTGAAGGATTGACTTCAGTTAGTTTTTTGGTGTTTTCGAGCATGGTATTGAACTCCGGCTTTTGCAGGTAGCCTAGGGAAATTACATCATGGGCAGAATAGCCGCTTGGGTCGGTTGGATTGGAGTAGCCGTCCATTTCCAGTTTTCCCCCTTCAGTGGATACCAGTTCCACTTCATAACCTGCTTCCTGAAATACCCTAAGCGGGTGGGTCAGTTCTGCAGCCCAGAATCCAATCGGCCAGCCTGTTTGTTTGGATACAGCAGGGGAACTGGCAACCATCAAAATTTTACCTTTTGCCGGTGCACCGTGGAAGTGCACGTAACTTTGTTTTTCCTGTACTTGATTCATGATTGAAGTATTTTTATTGTATGGAAACAAAGTTTGATTTTTATATTACCTTTAACAATATACTTACTAAAGTAAACGATATGCACCTTATGGTAAGAAATGGAAAATTGACAGATTATGCCTGATTTCTTATTTAACAAAAAACTGTATTACAACCCTGTCGAGTTTGCCATGGATAGGATAGGAGGGACCTGGAAAATGCCGATACTCTGGAGGCTGAAAGAAAAGGTGATGCGATATGGTGAACTCAAAAAAGATATTCCGCACATTACCCATAAGATGCTGACCAGTCAGTTGAGGGAGTTGGAAAAGGAAGGGTTTATTACCAGAAAGGTTTATCCTGTGGTACCGCCAAAGGTGGAATATACCATTACTGAAAGGGGGCTGAGTGCCATTCCCATCATAGATGCCATAAGGAATTATGGCCTGACTTTGATGGAAGAATTTGGAGTTGGTTAAAATTTACCCCGACACTGGATTTGCGTTACTTGACAAGAAATTATTTAAAAAAATGGTAGGAAAACTTCTGTACTTCATATTAGTAATTGTAGGGATATACATTATTGTATGCGTTGCTTTTTACTACTTTCAGGAAAAACTGATTTTTTTTCCTGAAACCTTGGAAAAAAACCACCAATTCGATTTTGGGCAAAAATTTGAAGAGCGGAATTTCGAAACAGCGGATGGGAAATTATTGAATGGGCTTTTATTTAAGGCTGATAGTACAAAGGGTCTGATTTTTTATCTACATGGCAATGCAGGATCAATAAACGGTTGGGGGTATGTAGCAGAAGCTTATACTGAATTGGATTATGATGTTTTTATTCTTGACTATAGAGGTTATGGAAAGAGTGAAGGAAAAATAACAAGCCAAAAACAATTGTTTGATGACAATCAAATGGTTTATGATAACCTTAAGAAGGAATACAATGAACAGGATATCATCATATTAGGCTATTCCATTGGAACAGGAATGGCCTCATACCTTGCTTCAGAGAATACTCCTAAGCGATTGATTTTACAGGCACCTTATTACAGCCTGACTGATCTTGCGGGCCAATTGTTCCCCTTTCTTCCGACCTTTATTTTAAGGTATAAATTTGCCAATAATGAATATCTAGAAAACTGCACTGTTACCATTTTTCATGGAAATCAAGATGAGGTTATCCCTTATGAATCTTCGTTGAGGCTCAAAGAAGAATTTAAATCCAAGATACACTTGATTATCCTTGATGGGGTGGGGCATAATGGAATGACTGAAAGCAAAGAATATAAAAGGGAATTAAAAAGTATCTTGAGTGAATAAAGCCACTTCAAATCCGGGATAAGGTGCTAATATGAAGTTATGTTTGATTATCAGAACCCTATCAATATGACATTTTGCATAAAATAAATTAACTTTTATGTTTCACTATAGGGAAACTTTTGTAATTTCGTACTGTGGATAAAATTCAGAAACATAGAAATATAACGTTTTACAAGAACTACTTTCAAGACTTTTTTTCTAAACAAAGTAAAAAAGTAAAGGCAAAAATAGTTTGGACTTTTGACTTGATTGAAGACTTACAAAGAGTTCCGGAAACTTATCTAAAACACCTCGAGAACACGGACGGACTTTATGAAATTCGTGTTCAACTAGGAAGCAACATTTTTAGAATTTTCTGTTTTTTTGACCAAGGACAATTGGTTGTTTGGCGAACGGTTTTCAAAAGAAAACACAAAAGACACCCAAGAGAGAAATAGAAAAGGCACTTAAAATAAAAGCGGAATATGAAAGCGAAAAATAAAAATTTAACGACTCTTGAAGAGTTTAAAGAAAAGAACTATGGCAAACGTGGGACTAAGGAGCGTGACGAACTTGAAGCAGGTTATGAAGCATTCAAAATCGGGGCTTTGATTCACGACACTCGTGTTGAAATGGGAATGACACAGGAACAACTTGCAGAAAAAGTTGGAACAACAAAATCCTACATTTCAAAAATTGAGAACAATATTAAAGAAGCTCGAATTTCAACACTCCAAAAAATCATAGAACTTGGTTTCGGCGGAAAACTAGAATTAAATATAAAAATTTAAGTTGTTACTTGCCCGAAAGCAAAGGAACTTGACCCAAGAACAACTAGGAGAACTTGTTGGAGGGAAAAAATCCCAAATTTCCAAAATAGAGAATAGCGCTACTGATGCGAGATTTTCGACAATTTTAAAAGTGTTTAAAGTATTAGGAGCAAAAGTAAAATTTGACGTAGAACTGAACGACCAGAAACTCGCTTACTGATTAATTCCGAACATACTGCAATTAGTCCACTCGGGAAAAAAACTGAATCGGTCGCAAAATGCGACCGGTTCGAAACGCTGAAACATACTTCGAATAATCACTTCTTTTTTACTGAACACAGAGAAGTGGTGAAAGCCAAAACTAAGAACTGAATAATACTACGGAACAAATACATTTTTTTAGGGGGAAGATTTTTTTTTGAAATTATAAGGGATAGATTTAGATGATTTAAAACCGCTGACTTATTCAATTTTCAAGTTATCCATTCATATTTAATTTTATAATTGTCAAATGAATTTAACTCCGCTCCACTTTTTCCTGGCTGATGATGATACAGATGATTGCTTTTTTTTTAAAGAAGCAATTGATGAAATACCTGAATCCATTAATCTAACGACGGTATTTGACGGAGTTCAACTCATGCAGCTGATTTCTGCAGAAGAAACACCATTACCCGATGCTCTTTTCCTTGACCTTAATATGCCCCTCAAAAGCGGAATTGAGTGTTTAACTGAAATAAGGTCAATTGATAAATTTGAGGGTCTTCCGATATTTATTTACTCCACCTCTCTAAATGAGGAAGTAGTTGATCTGCTTTATGAAAAAGGAGCCTCTTATTATATTTGTAAACCAAGGGAATTTGGTGAAATAAAAAATATCCTATCAAAGGCAGTGGCGCTCCTAACACAAAATAAATCAACACGCCCTGATCGAAAAGAATTTATACTTGAAACATAAATTGTTCTGATATGAGTCCTGAAAATTGCGACTATTATTTCCTTAGAGCCGAAGGTGAAATGGGAGAATTAACAAGGGCAAAAGATTGGAGTAAAACATCTATAGGCCACCCATCTGGGTGGCCGGCAAGTTTACGCACCACAGTTGGTATCCTGCTGAATTCCAAATCCCCCATGTTCCTGTGGTGGTCTGATGAATTAATCTGTTTTTATAATGATGCCTACCGCCCGAGTTTAGAGATAGACGGCAAGCACCCGTCCATACTGGGCATGCCCTTCAAAGAAGCATGGCCGGAAATATGGGAAACCATAGGACCACTCATCGATAAAGTGATGAATAATGGGGAATCCTTAATGTTTGACGATTATTTGGTACCTATTTACCGGAACGGAAGGATTGAAGATGCGTACTGGACTTTCTGTTATAACCCAGTTCACAATGATTCCGGCAAAGTGGGGGGTGTGCTTGTTACCGTTTCAGAAACAACGGAAAAAGTGATAACAGCACTGAAAATCGAAGAAATCGATCAGCGTTTTCGCAATACAATGAAACAGGCCCCGGTAGGCATCACCATTTTAAGGGGGCCTCAGTACATTGTGGAAATGGCAAATGATGCATACCTGCAATTGGTAGATAAGGCAGAAACTGAATTCACAAATAAACCATTGTTTGAGAGCTTACCCGAGATAGAGGAAACCGTACACGCTCTATTGGATAATGTATTAACCACCGGAGTCCCCTATAGAGGAATTGAACTCCCTATACCGACAAACCGATATGGTGTAAAGGATGTATGTTATTTCGATTTTATCTATTATCCACTGAAAGAAGATGGTACCATTACCGGTGTGATAGTAGTTGTGACAGAGGTTACCGATAAAGTTGAAACCAGAAAAAAAATAGAAGAAAGCAAAAGGCTCTATGAGACAATAGCCCAAAACACTCCCGACCTTATTTATGCATTTGACCTCAACTACCGGTTCACATATGCAAATGAGGCACTGTTGAAAATGTGGGGATGTAGCAGGGAGGATGCCATCGGAAAAGGCTTCCTCGAATTGGGATATGAACCCTGGCATGCCGAAATGCATGAGCGGGAAATTGACCAGGTGATTGCCACAAAAAAGCCCATCCGAGGGGAAGTTTCATTTCCACATGCCGAATTGGGGATTCGCATTTACGATTACATTTTTGCCCCGGTAATTAACAAAAAAGGGGAGGTGGAAGCAATAACCGGCACCGGTCGTGATAATTCTGATATTAAAAAGGCCGAGAATGAATTGAAAAAGAGCGAAGAACAATTCAGTACCCTGGCAGATAATATGGAAAATCTTGCCTGGCTCGCAGATGGGGAAGGTTGGATATACTGGTATAATAAAAGATGGTTAGAATACACTGGGCTTACAATGGAAGAAATGCAGGGATGGGGCTGGCAAAAAGTACATCACCCGGATCATGTGGAACGGGTATTGGAAGTGGCAAAGAAGGTATGGCATGTCAAGGAAACATTTGAACTCACTTTTCCCCTGCGCAGACACGATGGTGAGTACAGGTGGTTTCTTACACGGGGATATCCCGTCACCGATGAAGAAGGAAAAATAGTCAGATGGATAGGTACAAATACAGATATTACCGAACAAAAAAAGGCCGAAGAACAATTCAAAGTACTGGCGGATCAGGCACCAATGTGGGTATGGCTTACAGATAAAGAAGTCAATGTTTTATATACTAATCCCGAAGTGCTGAGGTATTTTGGGATTGCCCATTATACAGAATTTACAGGGTATATTTGGGAACAAAATGTACATCCGGATGATATTCCGTTGGTGTACAGGTTTTTTGGCGAAGCAGCATCCCTTCAACAGTCCTTTTCATTTGAAATCCGGGTACTAAATCCAGATAATCAGCAATATGAATGGTTTTTCGTCAAAGCTGTGCCCCGATTGGAAGAAGGTGAATTTACCGGATTTATTGGTACAGGAATAAATATCAATGAGCAAAAAAATTTCACCAGAGAGTTAGAGGATAAAGTGTTATTAAGAACAGCTGAGTTAAAAGCAAGCGAAGAGAAGTTTTACAAACTATTTAACCTTTCACCTATATGCAAATCATTGACCGATGCTATTACGGGGAAAATAGTAATGGTCAATGATACGTTCACACAAATATTTGGATATAGCCGTGAGGAAACATTCAATAAAACCACAGCTGAAGTGGGAAAACTTGACATATTGCAACCTGATTTTTTATTCAATGAATTAAAGGTCCATGGGAAAATCAACAACTTGGAAATAGAATTTACCAAAAAATCAGGTGAAAAGTTTTTTGCTTTAACGTCAGTAGATATTATCACCTTGGATGATAAGGAATATTTTCTTGGTGCTTACATTGATATCAGTGGCAGGAAGTGGGCAGAAAAAGTTTTGGAACAAAAAAATATTGAACTTGAAAGGATGAACAAAGAGTTACAGTCATTCGCCTAC
Source organism: Aquiflexum sp. (assembly GCF_041749095.1). GTDB lineage: Bacteria > Bacteroidota > Bacteroidia > Cytophagales > Cyclobacteriaceae > Aquiflexum. Next base: position 15,534 of record NZ_JBGTCA010000499.1, read on the forward strand.
ATATCCAGTCACGATCTGCAAGAACCTTTAAGAAAAATCCAAACTTTTGCCTCACGGATTTTAGAAAAAGAAGAAGGGAATTTATCTGACTATGGCAAAGATATATTTAACCGAATGCAGAATGCTGCAAAAAGAATGCAAACCCTTATCCAGGATTTACTAGCTTACTCAGGCACCAATAAAACTGAGAGCAAGTTTGAAACCACCGACCTAAATAAAATAATTGCTGAAATAAAAGAAGATTTTAAGGAGGAACTGAAGGAAAAACTTGCCACTATCGAAACCATCCAATTAGGCAATGCATATATAATTCCTTTTCAGTTTCGACAACTCATGCATAATCTGATTGGCAATTCATTAAAGTTTTCCAATCCCAAAATTCCACCACACATAAAAATCAAAAGTGAAATAGCTTACGGTATAAACTTTAATATTGAGCATCTCTCTCCTCAGGGAAAATATTGCCATATCTCAATTTCCGACAACGGCATTGGGTTTGACCAACAATACAGTGAAAAAATATTTGAAGTATTCCAACGCCTGCATCCAAAAAATGAATACATCGGAACAGGCATAGGACTTTCCATTGTTAAAAAAATTGTTGAGAATCACCATGGCATAATCACTGCGAAAGGAGAAGTAAATAATGGTGCAACCTTCGATATTTATATTCCTGCAACATAACAATTCTTGGTTTAAACATCAGTTTGTTTCCGAATACATTTCAGAATAATCCTTCTCATCCATTCCCTTGGAGAACCTTCGCAAATTGTAGGTGAAGCTCAACATGACATATTGTTGGAGTACATTGGACTGTGTATCCTCTATAAATGTTTCGGTGATATTTCTTCTGACATTGGCATTCTGACCCAAAAGGTCATATACCATCAAGCTGACTTCACCCCTTTGGTTATTAAAGACTTTTTTGCCGACACTCATATTGACCAAGGTAAAATTGGCGTCAAAACCTGCGGCCAGTCCATTGTTGATCTGATGGTTGAGGTCCAGTCTGTAAATAATTCCTTCCCAAACAATCCAATTGAAATTCACCCTGAATCTCTGTTGGAAAAAGTCATTGCTGAGATTGGGGTTCAGGGTATTGTTTACCTGATTGAAAGAAGATCTTGACCCTACATTGAAATCCACCTGATCACTGATATTGCTGCTTAAGGAAAATCCAGTACTCAAACGGGTGGAATTATTAAACCCGATTGTTTCATTGACCTGTCCTGGTCTTTGGGTATATCCAAGACCTGCATTGACATTGAAGTTGGACTTGATAAAGCCGAGTGGCATGCCGTAACTGAACCACGAGCGGAAATCCTGGAAACCGTCCAAGTTTACCGGTTTGTTCAGTTGCGAGCCTCTTTCCAAAATAATCCCATCCTGTATCTCAGTCGCTTCATCGGCTATCAGGACAGAGTTGGAAATAAAATCATCTACAAATCTTGATTGGGCAAAAATAAACCAGTTTCTGTCAGCATCAGGATTGTTGCTCCTGAAGCGAAGTCTAAGTTGATTGGTGAATGATTGGTCAAGTCCAGGATTACCTGTCCTCAACTGAATGGGATTGGTGTTGTCCACTACGCTCTGCAGTTGCCCCACACTCGGTTCGTTGGTATAAGTGTCGTAATCCAATTGGATATTGGTATTTTGAGAAAATTTATATTCCATCCTTACAGTTGGCAGTACATTGGTGAATTTCCTGTTCAACATTTCAGGTGAAGGAAACTCCTGCAAATTGTCCAGATTGGCATCCTGATATTCCACTTCAGCCTGAACTTTATATTTGTCAGTAATGTATTGATAGCCCAATTCTGCACTTTGGGTCAAATAATTGCTGACGAACACATTGCTCAATGCGGTGTCAAGAAGAAAAACACCATCATCAATGTCCCTGTTTTCCACATTGAATAGCAACCTGTCAGAGTCATTTTTACGGTTACCGATTTGATATTCCGCTTCCATCTGACCTTTTTCACCTAAGGGTTCGGTATAAGAAACCCTTGTTTGCCAGGAAGTACCTGTTCTTTCGCGGGTGATCCTTTGGTCAAGGTTTTCTGTCCTTTGCCCATTTTCTTCAAAAAAAGTGTTTTCAGCATTCCGGTCAGATTCATCCAAATTCCAGCCATTGGTGAATGTGGTTCTTAACGTAACGGTTCTTCCCGGTTTGTTAAATTTATGGCTGTACAGAAATCTGTTGAATAGGTCATAGTCCTGGTATTTTCCTGTTTTAAGATTTTCGACAGTATTTATCGGATTCAATCCATCATCTGTCTGCCCAAAAAAGCCTGAGTTTTCTGTTTCAAATCTTGCAGAAAATCTGGGAGTATATAAAAACCGGTTTTTTTCATTGGGATTGTATTCCAACCTTAAATTTGCCTGATGCTGATTGTTGACCCTGACATCAGTACTTCTTTGGGCATAAAACTGATTGGATTCATCGGAGGTGATAAATTCCCTGAAACGGTCTACTATACCAATGTTTTCACGGTTGGAATATACATAGCTGCCTGCAATCTTGATTTTTTCTGTCCAAGTATCTGAGTAATTCAATCCCAGGATATTGGTCGTAATGATCCCTTCCTGTGGATTGGCATTATCCTGTGCATTTGGATCACTGGAATAGTTGAGGACATTGACATTGTTGGTCAGTCCTGTAATGGTGAACCTTTTATCCTCATCAAAAATATTGACACTTGCCCCGCCAAGGTACCTGACATCCGTTCCATACCCTGCGGTAGCCTTACCAAACTGTCCTTTACGTCTGTTTGCTTTGGTAATGATGTTGATGGTTTTCAGTCTTTCCCCATCATCAAATCCACTCAACTGGGCTTTTTCACTTTTTTGGTCAAATATCTCAATGCTTTGGATCATTTCGGCAGGAATGTTCTGCAAGGCCGTCCTCACGTCAGTTCCAAAGAAAGGTTTCCCATCCACCAGAATCTGGGCAACATTTTCTCCCTGTGCCTGAATGATGCCGTTTTCGGTACTGACACCCGGCAGCTTTTCGATAAGTACCTGCGCACTGGCATCCTTCATGGTTTTGAAAGCATCCGCATTGAACGCTGTGGTATCTCCTCTTTGGGTACCTGTGGACCGCCTGGCTTCTATGACCACTTCATGGAGGTCTGTGGCTTCTTCCCTTACTGACAGAATTCCCAAATCAACATTTGAATTCAGTTCAATTTCTTTGGTAAACTCCCGGTATCCCATAAACTGAACTTTAACCAAATATGACCCTCTTCTGACGTCCGTAATTTCAAAGTGGCCATCAATATCGGAAACCGTTCCTCCAACCTGGGTGGAATCATTAGAACTTAGCAAAAGAATATTGACGAAGGGTAGAGGCTCTTGCCTGTCGGTTTCTTTGACGACCCCTTTGACAGTAAAATTCTGGGCAGCAGTGAGTTGGATTATTGATATTGAAAAAAGGAAAGTTAATAGGTACTTCATTTCGCAGACTTGAGATAAATAAATTTAAACCCGGGGTTTTTTGTGTAATTGGGTAATCAAACAATTTCAAAATAAATGTCAATTATTCATCTTTGGCGTCTTTATTTGCTGAGTGGTTTTATAATTAAAGGAACAGGGGATATCATCATGTAGTAATTGCCTGATTTTTTAATTGCAAAAATTTCTTAGGTTTAGGGGAGATGTAAGAGGGTATTGCGCGCGCTTATGTAGATGAAACCTTGAAAAATTTAAAATTAGAGTAACTGAGTTCATATCAAATATATAATGCATGAAACAGATAACATTTATATTAATCGCATTGATTGGTTTTCAAATTCAAAGTTTTTCCCAATCATACAAAATCCCCGATGGCGTTAAAAAAATTGTTTTTTTGGGCAACAGCATTACTTATGGGGGCCAATATGTTTCCTATATAGAAGCGTATCTTACTGTTAAATATCCTGAAGATCAAATTGAAATTATTAATGTTGGTCTGCCAAGTGAAACAGTGTCCGGACTATCAGAACCCGGACATGCCGGCGGAAATTTTCCCCGTCCTGATTTACATGAAAGACTGGAGAGAGTCCTGGACCAAATCAAACCTGATTTGATATTTGCTTGCTATGGCATGAACGATGGTATCTATAAGCCATTTGATGATGAACGTTTTAACAAATTCAGAGAAGGAATTATCCGGTTACATGAACAGGTAGTAAATAGGGGTGTCTCCATTATTCATGTGACTCCACCAATCTATGATGGAAAGGTGGAAGCTTATGCCAACGTTCTCGATATTTACTCTGATTGGTTAATTAGCTTACGTTATACATCCAATTGGAAGGTAATAGATATTCACTGGCCTATGAGAAAATATCTTGAAGATAAGCGTGAGGCAAATTCTTCCTTTATATATGCAGAAGATGGCATTCACCCAAACGAAACGGGACATTATCTTATGGCAAAACAAATACTTTTGCCGCTTGGAGAAAAAGAACTTGCCAAAGCTAACAATATGAAAGAAGCTTTGGCTGCCTATCATCATGGAGATATGATTCTTCAACTTGTCGATAAGCGTCAAAAATCATAAAAGACGCATGGCTAACCCAAACAGGACACAAAAGACCGGGAATGAATATAGGACTGCCTATAAAAGAGGCGGAAAAAAAAGCCGAAGAAATTGAAAAACAAATTCTGACTCTTCTCAAAAACTTTTAATAATATATCGGATATGAAAATTTTAAACATTGTCTTAATATTTATATTATTTCCCTTAAGTCTTGCAGCCCAAGAAACCTTAGATCTTTTCATCTGGGCCGGTCAATCAAACGCTCAGGGATATACAGGTGATGCAACCGGATATCCGGAAGATGGTGAGGGGCACGATAAAGACATCCTTTTGAATTACACTGTATTTGGGAAAGAAAGCTCAAATGGGAATTGGATATCCATGCAGCCCCAAAAAGGACGGTATCCTGCCGGACACTTTGGCCCGGAAGTGAGTTTTGCCCGGGAGTTGAAGAAAGCAGGTTATAATCCTGCTATCTTTAAATATACCCTTGGAGGGACTGGACTTGCAAGGGATTGGAAAGCGCCCGGAAAAGGGGGAATATATGATTCAATGGTCGTGAATCTGAGACCTTCCATTCAGAAATTAAAAGAAATCGGGTATAGTGTCAACATCCGGGGTTTTATTTGGATACAGGGCGAGACAGATGCCGGGGATGAAAAATCAGCGAACGATTATGAGCATAATTTAAGAACACTGCTCAACCATTTACGATCCGAGGTGCTGCAAACCGAGGGACTGAAGGTGATTTTGGGAGTAGATGAGCAGCATTATTTCGTCCTAGAGCGGCCCAGCGTCATTGAAGCACAGAAAAAAATCGCAAAGGACGACAAAAATATTAGTTACACGTCTATGTTATACCTTCCAAAAGCGGATACCACCCATTTGACACCCGCAGGGTTGGTCCTTCATGGACAAAGGATTTTTCAAGGGTTCAAGCTGTTAGAAATGCAAGTTTCTAACTTAGAAAATAAGATAAAATGAGAAAAGGGTTACAGCTTACGTTGCTATTGATAATTGTAATTCTGAGGTACGCCATGGCTCAGAATGAAATAAATATTCCTACTCCGACGCAGGCCCAGTTGGATTGGCAAAATGCAGAACTTGTGGCGGTATTCCATTACGATCTTCATGTCTTTGATGGAAAGCCCTACAACCAGGCAAAAAACAGGATCACCCCAATTCCAGATTACAACATCTTTAACCCTACCAACCTGGATACGGATCAATGGGTCAAAGCCGCCAAGGATGCCGGATTTAAAATTGCGATCTTGACGGCCACCCACGAAACAGGTTTTGCCCTCTATCAGAGCAAGGTGAATCCGTACAGTTTAAAAGCACTGGATTGGCGTGATGGTAAGGGGGATATTGTGGCTGATTTTGTCAAATCCTGCCGCAAATACGGTATTGCTCCAGGTATTTACATAGGTATCCGTTGGAATTCATTTTATGGGGTTCATGATTTTATGGTACAGGGAGATAATGAATTTGCCAAAAACAGGCAAGCACATTACAATAAAATGTGCGAGGAGATGGTGCGCGAGCTTTGTTCCAATTATGGAGACCTGGCAATTGTATGGTTTGATGGGGGTGCACATGGCCCCGAAAAGGGAGGTGCGGATGTGCTGTCAATTTTTGAAAAGTATCAACCCAATGGCATTTTCTACCATAATACCCAACGTGCCGACATCCGCTGGGGAGGAAGTGAAAGCGGAACGGTCCCTTATCCGAGTTGGGGTACATTTCCCTTTCCCTATTCGCATTCTACCAATCAGCAAGTCGTTCTCAAAAACAATTTTCAATTGCTTAAGGAGGGCGATCCAAACGGTAACTATTTCATGCCGGCCATGAGTGACGCTCCTTTGCGGGGATATAATGGAGGGCACGAGTGGTTTTGGGAGCCGGATAATGAGAAATATATTTTTCCATTGGAGCATCTTATGAACATGTATTACAATAGTGTCGGGCACAATACCACGCTGATTATGGGGCTGACACCAGACGCCGAAGGCTTGCTGCCCCAACCTGATGTCCAGCGCTTAAAGGAATTGGGCGATGAAATCAAGAGACGGTTTAGTACTCCTTTGGCAGAAACTTCCGGAAAAGGCAAAAAGCTCACCCTTAAATTAAAAGAAAGATCCCAAATTAATCACATCGTTTTGCAGGAAGATATTGCCAAAGGAGAAAGGGTCAGGGAATTTGTTTTGGAGGGAAAAACCAAAAATGGATGGCAAACCCTGTTTGAAGGATCAAGTATCGGACACAAGTTTATCCATAAGTTTGATGAGGTGGAGGTGGATGCTGTAAAGCTTAGAATCTCTGAATCAAAAGGGGAGCCTCAAATCAAAAACTTTAGCGTTTATAATGTTGAGCAAAAATCATCAAGTAAATAGTAGATTAGACCTATGAAACGAATAGAAAAATACTGCACTTCCATAGTTTTTTGCACCTCGTTATTGATGGTACTTTTTGCTGTTTCGGGTTTAACCTTTAAGGAAAAAATAAAAGTGGCCTGTGTCGGGGATAGCATTACTTACGGGGCGCGACTTGATGATCGAGACAAAGATTCTTATCCGGCACAATTGCAACTACTTTTGGGAGAAAAATATTCCGTGCAAAATTTTGGAGTAGGAAGTTTAACCCTTATTAGAAAAGGCATACCTACCGTATGGAATGAGCTACCCAAAATCAAGGGAGCAAATCCTGATATTATCATCATTAGTCTTGGTACAAACGATACCTGTGGCTTTGGATCCTGTGGTGACAGAAAGTGCTGGGAGTACAGAGATGAATATGAAAACGATTACCGCGACCTTATCGATGAATTATCAGCATTGCCATCAAATCCACAAATCTTTATAGCTGCACCTACACCCATGGTTTTGGAAACTCCGGGCCTCGATAGTGAACGCGTAGCCGGTCTGACTGTCCGTAAGCCGAGACTTCAAGAATTAATTGGTATGATAAAAGGGTTGCAAGTGAGAAGAACGTACATTTTATTGACCTGAATGAACCCTTGGATCATAGACCAGAGCTGTTTACGGAAAGCGATGGCGTACACCCAAATAAGGACGGTTACAGGGCCATTGCGGGATTAGTATGGAAAAAACTATTAGACTAACCCTACTTTGTCAAGTTTGGGAATAGGCAAAAACCTGCCAGGTTTTATAACCTTTAAACTGTTAATCCATTGCATTTACAGTACATAAACCTGGCAGGTTTCTACTAACATTGTTTAATTTGACAAAGTAAGGCTAAATTAATCCTCTCAGTTATCATGATTGTACAAATGCTCCGATTCATGTTCTTTTTGGCCCTTCTCCCCGCAGTGATCCAAGCTCAGACTGCCGGATATGAGCATCCAAACATCCTGTTTATTCTTGTAGATGATTTGGGGTATCATGATCTGGGTTATACCGGAAGCCGCTTTTACGAAACTCCCAATATTGATAAGCTTGCTACAGAAAGCATGACCTTTACCAATGCCTATGCGCCCAGCCCCATTTGCTCTCCCTCCAGGGCAGCTATAATGACCGGAAAATACCCCGCCAGATTAAACCTAACGGACTACATACCCGGCAACCGCCACTACGGCCCCCATCCCGACCAAAAACTGGCTTCGCATCCTTTTAAGTTATTTCTGGACCCAATGGAAATATCAATTGGGGAAGCATTTAAATCTAATGGATACCGCACTTTCTTTGCAGGTAAATGGCATTTGGGCGAAAAAGAGATTGATTATCCGGAAAATCATGGATTTGAGGTAAATGTGGGTGGAAACCATACCGGACATCCCGCCGGTGGATATTTTTCACCTTATAAAAATCCTCAATTACCCGATGGACCGGAAGGGGAGTACCTTACTGATCGCCTTACGGATGAAACCATAAAGTTCATTTCGCAAAAAAGTAAGAAACCGTTTTTTGCAATTCTTTCTTTTTATACGGTTCATTTACCGCTCGAAGGGAAAGCTGAAAAAGTATTAAATTATGAAAAAAAGCGAAGTCAGATACAGTTTGAAGGTCAAAGATTCGATCAGCAAAATCAGACCTATATAAAAAATCATCAGGACAATCCCCGGTATGCAGCCATGGTGGAAAGTCTGGATGAAAATATAGGACGCCTTATGAAAGCCCTTTCCCAAAATGGGCTTGATCGCAACACCCTTGTAATCTTCACTTCCGACAACGGAGGGATGGCCACCAGCAACCTGGCCGAACAGATACCCACTTCCAATGCACCCCTTCGGACAGGGAAAGGATATCTCTATGAAGGAGGCCTTCGTGTTCCCCTGATTTTCCGTTGGCCGGGATACATAAAGGCAGGTGAAAGTAAAGTACCTGTAACCGGAACCGATCTATATCCCACATTTCTCGACTTGGCGGGTTTAGAATTATTGCCGGAACAGCATATGGACGGGGTCAGCATAAAACCCCTGCTAAGTGGTAAAAGTATAGAAAACAGATCCCTTTTTTGGTATTATCCCCATTACAGTGGCGGACTAGGTGGCCGACCATCTGCATCAATAAGAGGTGGGAATTATAAACTTATCCATTTTTTTGAAGACAATCGAAGCGAATTGTTCAATTTAAAAAGGGGTAAAGAAGAGGATGCCGAACTAAGCGGGAAATTTCCTGGAAAAAGCAAAAGACTAAACAAAAAATTACAAAACTGGATCGGGGAAATGGATGTACTATTGCCATATCCCAACCCATCCTATCAACCTGAAAAATAATGGAATACAGAAAACTACTTGGCTTTACATCCACCCTATGTTGTATGCTTTTAATGACTGGCTGCAATGACAGGGAAAAACAGCAACTACCACCTTATTATATGGAACGTTCTTTCTCCGATCTGGCCCAGACCTGGGATGAAGGCATTCCATTGGGCAATGCCACGCTGGGGGCACTTATCTGGCAAAAGGAAGGAAAATTGAGGTTTTCCCTTGATAGGGCAGATCTTTGGGATTTGAGAAAAATGGAAAACATTGATTTTGAAAAATATGATTTTAATTGGGTGAAAAAACAATGGGAAAATAACCAGTACGGGGCAGTTCAAAGGCAATACGATGTTCCCTATGACACCCTTGCCGGCCCTTCCAAAATCCCCGGTGCTGCTCTGGAGTTTGATATATCCGGATTAGGTGAAATAGAATCCATCAAATTGGATCTTCAAAAAGCCTACTGTGTAATCCAATGGAAAAACGGGACAAAACTACGGACCTTCGTGCATGCTACGGAACCCATTGGTTGGTATAGTTTTGAAAACTTAAAAACAGAACTGCTGCCAACGATTGTTCCCCCTCCATACGTGGGCGCCGGTTCAACGGAAGCCTTAGATCCGGTAAGCGGACAGGACCTTCGTAGGCTAGGCTATTCCGCAGGCAAGCTATCACAAAATGAGAATTCCGTTACCTATGACCAGGAAGGATGGGATGGGTTTCAATTTCAGGTTAATACAAGGTGGAAAAATAGTGGAGACCATATAGTGGGAAATTGGAGTATTAGCTCCAAGAGAAATATCCAGGATTTTTCAGTTACCGCATCAGAGGTTACCGAAATGGCTTTTACTAAAGAGATGGATGACTATGAAGAGGGTCATCTTACATGGTGGAATTCCTTCTGGAATGCTTCTGCTATTACCCTTCCCGATACTCTTTTGCAGCAGCAATATTACATGGATATGTACAAACTTGGTGCTGCTGCCAGACAAGGAGCACCACCAATATCTCTCCAAAGTGTCTGGACAGCAGACAATGGCAAGTTGCCACCTTGGAAAGGTGATTTCCACCATGACCTCAATACCCAATTAAGTTATTGGCCTACGTATTCAGGCAACCACTTGAACCTTGAGCAAGGCTTTATCGATTGGCTCAATCAACATAAACCCACATTTGAAAAATATACCAGGGAATATTATGGCGTCAATGGCTTGAACGTACCTGGGGTCACCACCCTGGATGGTGATCCTATGGGCGGATGGATACAATATTCCTTTGGACCTACCATAAGTGCCTGGTTGGGACATCATTTTTACCTGCACTGGAGATATTCGATGGATAGGGAATTTCTAAAAAATGATGCTTATCCATGGATAAGGAATGTTGCCATTTTCTTAAAGGAGCTTTCAGTTAAGGGAGATGATGGAAAAAGAAAGCTTCCGTTGTCTTCCAGCCCCGAGATCCATAATAACGATGCTAAAGCATGGTTTGACCAAATGACCAATTATGATCTTTCCTTGGTACGCTGGACTTTTACCACCGCAAGCGAACTTGCTTTGGAACTTGGTTATCAGGATGAAGCTGAAGAATGGCGTGCCACGTTAGAGGAATGGCCATATTATTCGATTGACGAAACGGGGCTTATGATAGCTCCGGGTGAAAAACTGGAAGAATCACACCGGCACTTTTCCCAGATCATGGCGATTCATCCCCTAAGTCTTATAGATCCATCCAATGGGGAAAAAGACCGGGAGATAATCAACAATACCATTGCTCATTTAGATAAAATAGGTACTACAAAATGGACGGGCTATTCCTTTGCCTGGTTAGCAAATCTTAAAGCAAGGGCGGGAGATGGAAAGGGCGCGGCAAAGGCTTTAAAGGATTTTGCCTCCTCCTTTGTGTTACCAAACAGTTTTCATGTAAACGGGGATCAATCAGGAACAGGTAAGTCAGACTTTACATACCGCCCCTTTACGCTGGAAGGTAATTTTGCCTTTGCGGCAGGCATGCAGGAAATGTTAATCCAAAGCAATACCGGTAGCGTTCGCCTATTTCCCGCGATTCCGGAAGAATGGGAAACGGTAGGGTTTAAAAAATTACGGACTGAGGGTGCATTTCTTGTTTCTGCTGAAAGGGTGGAGGGAAAAGTAGAAAAGGTAATCATATACTCGGAAGTAGGAGGGGAAATCCGCCTTATCAATCCCTTTCCCGAAAGAAATATTGATATTGAAGGGGATCACGATATTCATAGGGATGATAACACACTGGTAATTTCATTGCAACCGGATGTGGAAATCACCTTAGCATTAAAGAAGACACCATAAAGGGTGCAGAATCGCTTTATCCTGTGACAGAGGAATGAGATTGAAAGAATTAATGATTATTAATGACTCTTAATATGTAAGTAAAATATCGATTGATGCAAAAACAGGAAAATCACTACTACGTTGGGAAAGTAAGGGATTTAAAATTTAGTGTTAGTAATTGGGTTTTTTTACTTTTGTTCCGATGAAGAGTTGTTATGGCAGACATTCCTATAAAAGATGAAAAATGAAGAAAAAAAGCAAAACAGATACCAAGCAGCGGATACTCGATACCTCCATAGAATTGTTTAATAAAAATGGAATTCAAAATGTAACCAGCAGGCACATTGCTACAGAAATGGGGATAAGCTATGGTAATCTGGATTACCATTTTAAAAATAAGGAAGTACTGCTGTTGGCAATATACAAGCAAATGAGGGACGAAATGTCCGAATCCTATATTTCAGCGGATCCAACCATGGGGAGTTTTGAGCAGATTCACCATCTTTTGCTTCATTTGGAATCCTTTCAATATAAATTCAGATTTTTTAATCTAGACGTATTGGAGATATCACGTTCCTATCCTAAAATCAACAGGCTTCTAAAATACACCTTCAGGATCAGAAAACAACAAATGTCAGACATGTTCAAAAAAGCCATTGAGGATGGCTTTTTTGAAAAAAGTACTGAAGATAATATTGGACAGCTGCTTTTGTCCATTCGGATCATTATTACATTTTGGCTATCTCAGGAAGAATTGCTTTCCGATACTAAATTCAAAAAAAAGAACAGCGGAATGTCCAGGCATATTTGGCAACTTCTTATTCCTTATATGACGGAAAAGGGACACCTTTCATATGACAATATATAGCATGCGGAGGTAAAATGATTTCCAATTGCTTATCTTTTTTGTATTCAATCCGGGTTGAGGTCTTTTTGTTTTGAACACAATGCAGGCATTGCAGTCGGGCTTCCTTACTTTCTCTGTTTACAGAAGCAATTGCTTATTGGCCACAATTGGGACAAATAACCCAAACTTCATTTTCGAAATCGGATAGACGGTGGTTCTGATCGGTATAGCGTTTATTTTCCACATTTTGACTTAATTGAACAGGTCAAATAGGAGAATATTTTTTAAAATCCCAATTCAATTCTAAAGATAAACTGCTTCCCGGAAATTCAATTTCGGACTCTAAGCAAATTTATCCCATAAAAGTTTTTCTACTGATAATAAATATTTACATTTAAAAAAATGTGTACTGTATACATTTTATTACTGGTCATCATAAATAGTAATGAAACATGAAAAAATTTAAAATAATAGTTTATCCTGTAGTATGTATTCTGATGGTTTTTCTAACTTCTTTTCAACTGAATAAGAAAAATACAATAGTCGAAATCAAAGGAGAACAATTCTTTGTCAACGGTAAACCGACTTATGAAGGCAGGGTCTGGAAAGGCAATAAAATCGAAGGTTTGTTGATAAACTCCAGGATGGTGCAGGGAACTTTTGATGACCTGAACCCCGAGACCAGAAAGCTTTTTGCCTATCCTGATACCAAAAAATGGGATGCTGACAGAAATACCAAAGAATTTGTGACTGCAATGGAAGAATGGAAAAAATACGGGTTGAATTCCTTTACCCTCAACCTTCAGGGGGGAAGTCCAACCGGATACGGAAACAAGGAATGGGTAAATTCGGCATTTCATCCCGACGGCAAACTTAGACCTGATTATATGAAAAGGTTAAAGAAAATCCTGGACAAAGCCGATCAATTGGAAATGGTGGTCATGTTGGGAATATTCTATTTTGGCCAGGACCAGAATCTGGATGATGAAAAAGCGGTGATCAATGCGGTAAAAAATACCGTCAATTGGATTCTAAAAAAAGGTTATCAAAATGTTTTGATTGAAGTCAATAATGAAAGTGACAATAAAGCATATGATCATGGGATTTTGAAGGCGGAAAGGGTGCATGAATTAATTGACATGGTTAAGGACATGAAGCACAATGGAAAAAGATTATTGGTCAGTACCAGCTTTAACGGAAATACTGTTCCCAAACCCAATGTGGTCAAATCATCCGATTATATTCTGATCCACGGTAACGGGGTAAGTACCCCCGAGAAATTGGAAGCACTGATCCACAATACCAGAAAAGTGGAAGGCTACCGGCCCATTCCGGTGGTCATCAATGAGGATGACCATTATGATTTTGATAAGGAAAAAAACAACTTCACCACTGCCGTGGAAAATTATGTCTCCTGGGGACTTTTTGATTTCCGACGAGATGGGGAAGGTTATGAGGAAGGCTATCAGTCGGTGCCTGTGGATTGGGGAATAAATTCAGAAAGAAAAAAAGGATTCTTCAATCTGGTCAGAGAGATCACCGGAGTAGGTAAATGAATTTTGTGGATCAAAAAAGTAAACAGGTCAAGTTTTTTGCTGATCCCTACCAAATATTCCCAGCCTCAAAAGGCCGCTGATTGAAGAAGGGTTTATTTAAAAAAATTTGTTAATCGGAAATCACCTAAATCAGATATCATTTAAAAAGCAACAACAGAAATATTTATGAAAAATTATCGACTTGCAATTGTACCCGGAGACGGGATCGGAAATGAAATCATCCCTGCTGCATTAAAGGTGCTGGAAGCCGCTGCCAAAAAATCCGATTTTAATCTGGAGTATGAATTTTATGATTGGGGTGCGGGAAGGCACCTCCGGGAGGGTGCTTTTATGCCGGAAGATGGTCTGGAAACCCTCAAAGCCTTTGATGCCGTTTTTTTTGGAGCGGTGGGATTACCAGGTGTAGATGATACGCTTCCTGCAAAACTTTATACCTTCAAGGTACGGACAGCATTTCAACAATATGTCAATTATCGGCCTGTTAAACTATTTAAAGGTCTTGAGAGCCCCTTACGGAATAAAGGATCAAAAGACATTGATTTTGTCGTGATCAGGGAAAACAATGAGGGGGAATTTGTGCAGCATGGGGATTTTTTCAGGCCTGATACCAAGGAAGGGTTTGCGACTGATACCAGTATCTTTACCCGCAAAGGCATAGAAAGAATAGCGCATTATGCTTTTCGGCTTGCCCAAAAGAGAAGAAAAAAAGTCACCAATGTAACCAAATCCAATACCCTTATCCATAGCTTAAAATATTGGGATTCACTGATCGAGGAGGTTTCACAACAATATCCGGATGTAAAACTGGAAAAAATGTACATTGATAATGCAAGTGCCAACTTTGTTCTTCATCCTGAATATTTTGATGTGATCCTCACCACCAACCTTTTTGGTGATATCCTCAGTGACCTTGGGGGCGGCATTATGGGAAGCCTTGGGCTGGGCGGCAGTGGCAATATCAATCCTGAGAACGACTTCCCCTCCATGTTTGAGCCAATTCACGGTTCTGCACCCGACATCGCAGGTAAAGGAATTGCCAACCCGGTAGGCACGATATGGTCCGGGGCTATTCTACTGGAAAATTTAGGGGAGAGAAATGCTGCCGATCAGATTGTGCGTGCGATAGAGACTGTTTTTCAGAAAGGAATTAAAACAATTGACTTGGGTGGTTCAGCCAAGACGGATGAATTTGCAGAGCAGGTGATCAAGGCTTTAAACGAATAAAATGAATTGGATAGACCTCACACAGACCATCAGTAATGCCATGCCCGGTGTTGAGTTAAGGGATTCCAAAAATCTTGAAACAGATGGCTGGAATGCCAGAAACCTGGACATTTATACCCATGCCGGAACACACATGGATGCGCCTGTTCATTTTGGTATGCCGGGTCCGACCATAGACCAATTTACCTATGATCAGCTCACAGGATATGCAAGGATTCTGGACCTTTCGGGAATCAAGCCAAGTGCATTGATAGACGTTGGGGATTTAGGAATCCTTGAAAAGGAATTAGGGGTAGGGGACAGTTTGATCATCAAAACAGGATGGAGCAGGTATTCAGAAACCGACCCTAAAATATATAGGGACCAATTGCCCCGGATATCGGTAGGTCTTGCCCATTGGCTGGTCAGAAAAAGGATAAAAATTCTGGCGGTAGAGCCTCCTTCTGTTGCCGATGTCAATAACCTGGAGGAAGTCACCCGCATCCACCGAATATTGTTTTCCGGACAGATCATCATCGTGGAAGGAATCTGCAATCTTGAAAGTGTTGATTGGGATACAGTAGAGTTGATGGTTTTTCCGCTAAAAATAAAAGATGGAGACGGTGCGCCTGCAAGGGTACTGGTAAAGCCGTTAAGTTAAATTTACAGGACATGACTAGCAATGATTCTTTAAACCGTGATTTCCAAAATAAGCTAAGTCAACTTTTTCTTGAATTGGGCAAGACAATGGTAATTGTAGACGATGACCCTACAGGAACCCAAACTGTCTTTGATGTCCATGTTTTGGGTATTTGGACTGAAGAAGCTTTTATTGAGGAATTTAAAATGAAGACTCCGGTATTTTTTGTTTTGGCCAACACCAGAAGCATCACACAGGATAAGGCAGTAAATAGGGCGGCGGAAATTGGCCAAAATCTAAGAAAAGCCTCGGCTATGACAAGCAGGGAGTTTTTGCTGGTCAGCAGAAGCGACTCTACGCTCCGGGGTCATTTTCCTGCGGAATTGGACGCCATTCGCCTTGCAGCCGGGATGGATGATTATCCTATCGTGATCACACCCACCTTTTTTGAGGGTGGCAGAATTACAGAAAACAACATCCATTACATCCTGGAAGACGGAAAAAAAATCCCTGTTTCGGAAACCGGCTTTGCCCGGGATAAAAGTTTCGGGTATAAAAATTCGGACCTGTGCAAATGGGTGGAAGAAAAATCAAATGGTACAATCCGGTCAGAAAGGGTAAAAAGCCTTTCCATTGAGGAGATTGCGGCCGGAGAATCCGTTATCCTGGAAAAACTGTCCACGCTCATTAAAGGGGAATATTTGATTATCAACAGTACCGGTTACAGGGAATTGGAGACGGTTTGCATGGCACTACACCGGGCAATCAGGGGTGGAAAGGGTTTTTTATTCAGAACTGCGGCTTCTTTTGTTTCTGCATTTGCAGGTATTGGTCCCAAATCATGGGTTCCCGGCCGGACTTCAAACAAGAGTGGTGCAGGTGGGCTGATAGTAGTAGGCTCTTATGTTCCCAAGACTACCGCACAACTCAATGAACTTCTTCAAAATAAGGAAATTATACCATTTGCCATTCCGGTGGACCGTTTGGTCAGCGAAGAAAATTACCTTTCCATACATTTGGAGAGCTTGGTTCACGATTTGGATAATCATTTGTCGGCAGGCCAACATCTTGTTGTATATACTTCCAGGGAACTGATCAGTGGCAGCAGTCCTACAGAGAATCTTGACATTGGAAAGCAGGTCACAGAGTTCCTGGTTGACCTCGTTGCCCGCATAAATGTAAGTCCTGATTTTATTCTGGCAAAAGGGGGGATTACATCCAACGATCTGGCGGTAAAGGGACTGGGGATGAAGCGGGCCAAAGTGCTGGGGCAGATCATTCCCGGGGTGCCGGTGTGGGAACTTGGAACTGAAACCAGATTTCCACAAACTCCTTTTATTGTTTTTCCCGGTAATGTCGGGGACGACAAAAGCCTCAGCAAAGTATTTGATCTGTTTACGGGTAAGCCTGGGGATTTATGAAAAAATTAAAAGGAGCAATTATCGGGTCGGGATATTTTAGCCAATATCATGGAGATGCCTGGACCAGGATCCCCCAAGTGGAAATTGTGGCAGTCTGTGACAAAGACGAACAAAAAGCAGCTTTGTTCTCAAAGAACTTCGGCATAAATAAAATATATACCGACCTGGAAACCATGTTGGACAGGGAAAAGCCGGATTTTCTTGATATTGTGACGCCGCCGGTCACCCACAAATCCATCATTCAATCTGCCGTGTCAAGAGGCATCCATGTGATTTGTCAAAAACCCCTCGCCGAAACTTTTGAGGAGGTTTTGGAAATCAGGGAGATATTAAAGAATGCCGATGCCCGTTTTATGGTTCATGAAAACTGGCGGTTCCAACCCTGGTACCGGGAAATCAAGTCCCTTCTTGAGCAAGGTGCAGTGGGTGAGAACCGGTTTCAATATTTTTTCAAAATGCGTACAGGGGATGGTTGGAGAGAAGATGCCTATCTGGATCGGCAACCCTATTTCAGGAAAATGCCGAGGCTGCTGATGCATGAGACCGGAGTACATTTTGTGGACACTTTCAGGTATCTTGAAGGAGAAATAACAGAAGTGTTTGCCAATCTCAAAACCCTAAATCCCAACATCAAGGGAGAAGATGCCGGCCTGATTTTTTTCCGATTTAAATCGGGATGTACAGCCCTTTTGGATGCCAACCGATACAATGAACCCTTCCATGAAAACCCACGGTTTACATTTGGGGAAATGGCCATTGAAGGAAACAAAGGAAGTCTGGAATTGAATCACAAAGGAAAGATTACCGTCAAACCTCTTGGTCGGTCGCTTGAGAAATTGCCTTTTAAACCTTCTTCAAATGGTTTTTCAGGAGACAGTGTATATCACTGCCAAAAACATTTTATAGAAAATCTTTTTACGGATTCTCCGTTTGAAACCAATTTGGATGATTACCTGAAAACCCTCCAAGTGGTGGAGGCCATATATCAATCCCATTATGAAGGCAGGAAAATTTCCGTGAGCAAGTTGGATTTGAATCAATTGAGTAAATCAAAATCTAAAATTTGAAGTGATGTTAAAGATAGACGAATTGGGCATTCAGGCCTATCGGGAATTAAGAAATATGATAATCAACGGGACACTTGCACCGGGACAAAAGATCGTTCAGGAAAAGCTGGCTGCAGAATTGGGGATCAGCAGGACTCCGTTGCGGGTGGCATTGAATATGCTTGAAGCCGAAAATCTGATTGAACCAAAAGCGAAAACCGGTTTTAGGGTAAAGTTGATAGAAGACAAAGAAATCCTGGATATTTTTGATTGCCGGATTGCATTGGAGTCCGTTGCAGCAGGAATATTGGCCCAAAACATTTCCTCTAAAGATGCCGAAAAGCTCACCAAATTTTTCAAGCCTTTTGAGAATGGAGGAAAATATGATGCTGCAGCCTATAAAAAAAGCGACACTGACTTTCATAATTTCATTGTCGAGAAATGTGGCAACAAGTTTCTGAACAAACTTTTTAAACAGGGCAGCCTGATTACCTATATTGAAAGAATAGGATTGATACGAACTCCCGAGGAAACTCTACAGGACCATCTGGATATCATTCAGGCCATTCTTGACCGGAATCCTGATGAAGCTGAAAAGGCAATGAAATCCCATTTGATCAAATCGAAAAATGTAATAGAAGAAAAGCTAAAAGTAGGACTGTTTGATGATCATGAACCAGGGACCAATTCTTTATAGTCCATTGGCCTAAGAAAAAACAGATCTTTTTAACCCCATTTTCAATAATCACTATCATCGTGGACAAAAAAAACCTAAAACCCTTTATTCCAAGTCGCTATTTTATGGTTGCGGGTACATTTCTTTTATCCATGTTGGTCTATGTGGATAGAATCGGGATTTCAGTTGCAAAGGAGCCAATTACCGAAGCACTTCAATTAAGTGATAAACAATTTGGATGGGTCTTGTCGATGTTTGCTTTGGGTTATGCCCTTTTTCAGACCCCGCTGGGAATTTTATCAGATAAGTTTGGCCCAAGGCGGGCTTTGGCCGCAGTGGTAAGTTTATGGTCATTTTTCACTGCTTTGACAGGTGCTGTTACCAATTTCATTACTCTGTTTATTGTCCGTTTTTTATTCGGAGTGGGTGAAGCCGGAGCTTACCCCGGAATATCCAAGGCGGTTTACCATTGGATACCGATCAGGGAAAGAGGGATAGTAAATGGCATAAATTTTTCCGGGGGAAGGTTTGGAGCAGCATTTGCCTTGCCTTTGATCGCTATTGTAATAGACAGTCTTGGTTGGCGAAATACTTTTTTTGCCCTTGGGATTTTGGGAATTCTCTGGGCCGGTGCCTGGTATTACCTTTTTAGGGACAATCCTGAAGATCACCCGCGGGTTTCAGCTTATGAGAAAGAAGAAATAATGATTTCCAGGTCCAGACACGGGGTGGAGGTCAAATCAAAATTTGCCGTTCAATCACTTTTGGAATCCAAAAACATGTGGCTTGCCATGGGCCAGTATTTCGCCAGTAATTTCACTTTTTTCTTTTGCCTCACCTGGTTGTTTCCCCATGTGAAAGAACAGTTTATGTTGAATAATTTGGAGGCAGGATTTTATTCTTCCTTTCCGCTGGTAGCGGGGGCTTTCGGGAATATGTTTTCAGGATGGTTGGTAGATAAGATCTACAAAAAAGGAAGTTTTAAATGGTCGCGGGTAATCCCTGCAGTGATAGGTTTTAGCTTGGCATCTGTGGGTTTGATAGCAAGTTTGTATTCGGGTGAAATTATTACCTCAATTATCTTTTTGTCGATTGCCATATTCGGTGCTGATATGACCATCAGCCCTTCATGGACACTTTGTAATGACATAGGTAAACTGCATTCAGGTGCGGTCTCCGGAACAATGAATATGGCGGGAAATATTGGTTCCTTTGTCACAGCTTTAGCTTTTCCTTATCTCAGAGACTGGACAGGTTCAGTTACTCCCTTCTTTATATTGGGAGCGGTATTGAACTTACTTGCTATTTTCTTTTGGTTACAGATAAAACCGGACATATCCATCAAATTCAAAATCCAAAACACCGATGACAAACTTAATTAAATGGTGTTGCCTATTTATGGGCTTCACTTTTATTGCTTCTGCCAAGGCGCAAGTTATTTTCCAGGAAAAGGATGGTCTGCTGATTGTAGAAATGGAAAACCTTCCTTCAATAGGAGAGTGGAAATCAGCATCTACCTCATTGGAGAATAGAACCATCCAATACCTGTATTCAGAAACTGAATATTTCCAAAATCCGGGTAACCAATTGCTGACTTACATAATCCGGATCAATAATCCGGGAATGTACAAATTTATATGGCACAGCAAAGTAGGAGAGGGTTCCAGCCCTACTGACTACAACGATACCTGGCTCAGGATTCCCGATGCAGACGATTTCTTTGCCCAAAATTTCGAAGAGCAGGTTCTTCACCCCAAAGGTGTTTGTGAAGCCAACTGTCCCAATGGCACGGGGGCTGATGGTTGGTTCAAGGTCTATAGCCATGGCACCACAGATTGGACTTGGACAGCGAAGACCAGCGATCATGATCCCCATGAAATTTTTGCCCGGTTTGATGAGGCCGGAACCTATACAGTACAGGTGTCGGCCCGGTCTTCTTATCATTTTCTAAACAGGTTTGTGATGTACCAACCCGAAAAGTACACGGAGGCGGAAGTCTCCGAATTAATGCTTCCGGCCAGTGAATGGATAAAAGAAGAAGCGGGGACAGTTAGGTTAGGTTTACGGTAAGCTGCTTAGGCACTGACCTAAAAAAGTATTAGTTACCTAACTCTTTACTGAAACTTAACTACGGAAGAAGTTTTGTTGAGAAAAATCTTAGCCAGAATTAAATTGCTGAGGAATTACCCAATGGTGAAATTAACGTTACACTATGATCCCAATTGAGTTGTCCAAATGTATTCATTTTGTTTCATCAGTACCTTCTTCCTTTTTACCATGACTATCCTTGTACTCCTCTTTTCTTGGAGGTCTGGCACCTTCAGAATTCCCCGGAGTCTGCCTATTTGTACCTTTATCCACAGTATCATCATTCTTTTTTCCCAATACCACCAATGGAAAAATTCCTGTCGCAATGTTATTTATCGTAAGCATAATTTAGTTGGTTAGATTTGTAATAATATATATACAAATAATACAGTAATCATACCATATAAACTGGAGTGCCATTTTTAAAATCCCAATCAAGGCGCCCTGGTGGATTTAATCTGCAAAAGGGGGTGAGTAGGGTTTTTCTTTTGTTATAAAAAGACCTATTCTTATAAGCAATTTAAATTTCCGTATACGGTATTTGATAATCCCATTAAAGTGCCGTTTATAGAAATTAGAAAGACTTTACCGGATTATTGGATAGTTTTTCTTTACGAAGTTGGGTATATTTTAGCATTAAAGGCATTTCTCAATAAAATAATGCAATAAAATTTAAGGTCTTTATGGTCAGGTTAAAATTGCACATCGTTGCCCTGTTGGTATTTTTAAGTTGGGGGCTTTCTGCCCAACAGCTAGAGCGCCCATTTATTTGGGTAAGTCCGGGTGAGAAGCCGGCTATATTGAAAAAAATCGAGAAGCAGCCATGGGCCGGAAAAATTTACAAGGATTTTATGGATAAACTTGACCAGGACATCAAGGTTCATCAAAAGGACCCTGAGCGTTTTCTTCAAGCCCTGCCTTTTGATTGGGATAGCAGAAAGCCAAATCAGTTTCCGCCTTTCCACCTTACGTACCATATTGAAAATGGGAACCATAAAAACCTGGACAATGCCACCGAAGAGGAAATGGCCAATGCCAGAACATTGATCCGGCACCTTCAAACGGGCATTGATTGTGGCATGGCTTATTACCTCACTGAAGATGAAAAATACGCCCAATGCGCCACTGATATCATTTATTCATTTGTAAAAGCCGTGCTCCAGTCAGAAGTTTCGGAGTGGAAAGGAAGGGGAGGTTGGCTTTTCCCTGATGATGGTTTCCGGGAGGTTAGGGAAATTGGCTATAAGGTCCCATTGATTTATGATTTCATTTCTGATTTTATCAAAAAGGGAGGAAAGCCTTATGACCTGATAAAAAAAGAAA